>QQUM01000237.1 GCA_008501545.1 Calditrichota bacterium | reverse complement strand
TTGAGTCCCATGTCAATCATATCTTCGCGCTGCATCAGCTGACCAGAGAGGAGTAACGCATGGACCAATTTACCATTGGCATAGGTGACTTCTTTCTCAAACCAGGGCCAGGCCTCGCTTACATTTTTTTGGAATAATCTGAACAGTTTCTCAGAAAGAATTTCCCGTGTCCGGCGTACGTCGCTGTCGCCGGAGAATTTTTGTAGATAAGCATGAACACCAATTATAGTAAAAGCCACTGCGCGAGGAGATGTAAATTCTTCAACCACTTTTAGCGCTCGTTTGAACAGTAGAGTAGACACCTGTGTCTGTCCGGCATTGCGGGAAAAAACGATGATTTTCCCAAGTCCCCAGAGTGCACGACCGTGGGAATCCTCAGAGCCAATTTCTTCCATCCATTGTCGGGAGAAGGTCATGAAATTGCGAAACCGGCCTTTTTCCTCATTATATGCGTGATGCAAGAAACTGAGATAAAGGCTGCTAAGTGAATCCAGCCATACGTTGTTTGATGGAGCGTATTCGAGTGCCAAAGCGGTCACCACCAGGGCTCTGGCATTGTCATCGGTGCAATAGCCATCACTTCTTCTTGGGATGGTGTAGGTGGCATGTTGAAAAATTCCGGTATCGTCAGTCATGATTTTCAGGTGATCAAATTTGATCTCCGGAAGTTCAAAATTGTTGATAGATTGAATATTATCAGAATATAAGTGACGAGGACGAGGGTATTGTGAACGCATGTGTTTAACTTCGAGAAATACATCAAGATATTTTTTGGAGACTTCACTCCAAACGGCCTTTCGGGTGAAATAATAGGCTTTTTTTCGAATCTGATGGCGCTCACTTTCGTGGTCGAGCAGGTTAATGATTTGTTCTGCGATCGCTTCAGGGTTTTGGAATGGAACGATGATTCCTCTTCCATTGGCTAGCATCTCGGTTGCATACCAGTAGGGAGTTGAAACGACAGGTTTGCCCGATCCCATTGCGTAAATCAATGTTCCAGAGGTAATCTGAGCTTCTTCCAGATAAGGAGTAATATAGATATCTGCAGTACCGAGAAACTCACATAATTCTTTGATACCAACAAAGCGATTTTGGAAATGAACATGCTCGTTGAGTTTAAGTTTATGGACGAGCTGTTGCAGTCTGATTCGGTATTCGTCTCCTTGCGCCTTTAAAACATGAGGATGCGTGGCTCCCAAAATGATGTACGCAATATCAGGGTGCTTTTTTATGATTGTTGGAAGCGCCTTGAGCACATATTCAATACCTTTGTTGGGAGAAAGGAGGCCAAATGTGAGAAGCACTTTCTTTCCCTCAACTCTGAACTGATCTTTGTAGAAATTGGGATCAACAAAAGGAACATCGGGAATACCATGATGGATAAACGTAATTTTCTCTTTCGGTATGTCATAAATATCTGTCAAAAAACCAACCGCTTTCTTACTCATTACAATTAGTCTTTCAGATAGATCAGCCAATTTAAGCATGACATTGCGATATTCAGGCTTTGGTTCCTTAAGAACAGTGTGCAGTGTTGTCACCACAGGCATACGAAGTTCACCAAGGAGTTTCAAAAGATGGCTACCGGCGGTTCCCCCAAAAATGCCATATTCATGTTGGACACAGACAATATCCATCTGATTGATATTGAGATATTTCGACGCAACGCTATAATCGGAAAGTTTATTCTGTTGAATCTCAAATCGCACTTTTTCAGGATACTTATATCCTTCCAAGGTGTCATTCATGACGACGGCTCCAAGATTCACATCGTGAGCTTCCTGCGACAAGGCTTCAATAAGGTCCGTCGTGAAAGTTGCAATGCCACACTGGCGGGGTAAATAATTGCCGATTACCGCAATCGAGCCAATCTCCTCATAATTCTTGTCAGTAGATAACATACTTATTTATCCTAAAAATAACAGCTGTGGTCATATGATACTATTTGAGCATCAAAATCTTTTTAATTTGTACATCACTGCCTGCAACCAAATGGACGAAGTAAACACCACTCGGTACTTTTTGCCCTTGTTTGTCGTGGCCATTCCACTCGGCGGTTTTAAAACCGGGATTTTCTTCATTGTCCATAATCGTGGCCACCATTTGTCCGAGGGAATTGAAAATTTTTAAGTGCACATGACCGGGTTCAGCAATAAAATAACGCAGTTTGATCGATGGATTAAACGGATTTGGGAAACCCGGATAAAGAATTGTGGATTTCGGTAAGACTGCATCAAAGGATTCATCAACAGCAGTTCCGATTTCTGCAAGGTTTTTAATTTCTTCCGGTGACAGCACATAATTGAATATCTTTACATCATCAATTTCACCTTTAAAATTATATTCTGTATTTCCAGGCAGCATCTGGCCAATCATCAAGTCGAAATTAGTTTGCATAATCAAGCCATTCCAGGCAACATCACCATCAAGATGGCCATTCAGATAGATTTTTATCGAGCCATTTCCATAAGTAACAGTAACATTGTACAGTGTATCTGACTTCAATGGTGATTTAGTATCCAAATCAAAAATCCCTGATTCTGTATTGGCAGTCCAGCGCAATTTCTTATCAGGTATTATCGAGACTTTCCACCGGTTTTGCCAACTGCCATGCGAAATGACAAAAGCTTCCCGAGAAAAAAAATCCGTACTTTTCATCCAAAAATTTAAAGATATGGCATTTTGAAAATTTAAAGATGGATGAACGGGTATGCGAACATGGTCATCATCCCCATCGAAGGACAAGGCGCTGTTTGCATTACCAAAACGATCTTCCACAAATTGGGCGCCGGAAATAATACCATTATTCCCCAAACCGCTCACGTCGTTGGCATTGTTGTCAAAAGGAAAATCGCCAACCAATCCACCAACAATTACCGCAACACTATCCAAAACCTGCGCACCCTTACTGTCCTTGACAAGGCATGATATGGTATAATAGCCCTGATTGGAAGGTGCTTTCCAGGTCACGGTTGGGCCGGCTCCACGAATACTTCCCGATGCCGCTTCCCAGAAATACGAGAGACTATCGTTGTCTAAATCGGTAGCGATACAAGTTAAAGAAGTGGAATCGTCGATTCCTATTTGCGCAGGATTTGCAAAAAGGCTATCAATTGTGGGCACATGATTGTCGATTATAAAAACCGAAACAGAGCTTGAGTCTGATCCGCCTTTCCCATCCTCAACCCGACAGGAAATTTGAGCAGTATTGTTACTCTCGGTAGCAGACCAAATTGCCGTAGCGCCCAAAGTTGATAACATTCCGCTTGTTACGCTCCACTGGTAGGTTAAATGATCTGCATTTTTATCCTCTGCTGTGCAATAAACCGTATTCGCTTCACCGACAAAAACCTGTGTGGAAGCAGATGACAATGCTTTTATTCGCGGTGGATAGTTTGCTATATTTCTTCCAGCTTTATAATCAACAATGATATCATTGACAGACATTTTATCGAGATCATAAGTCACATTTCCTCCGGTTGGTGTGATAACTACCAAAACAGCTTTTTCAGCCGGCACCTGAAAATCTGTCGATCCGGAAATGCCTGTCAAAAGGAAGCTGTTGCTTATTGCATCATAAACATCATGCATGCCCGGCCCGGTTTCGATGTTGATAGATTTGGTTTCTGAATAAGGATTAAAATAAAGGAATGTTGGATACGCCTCTTCGCTAAAATAATCTGTTTTTCGCACATCCAGTTTTAAGATCATCTCGACATTGGTTGTATCAATTATGCCCCCAAAAATGCCAACGTGCGAGGCGCCATAGAGCGCTAAATTTGTTGCTGCCCATCCGCCGCGCATGGCATCACCTGTGGCGTATGGGATTTTGCCATTCCAATCCCGGCGCATGGCTTCATAGGCTATGTATGAATTAGGATCATATTCAGTAGCCCAATCTTCATTATCCTGATGATCCACGGGATGATATTTTGCATAAAACAAGCGGGATGCGTTGGCAACATTTAAGACCCATTTGCCTATCGCCCGTGCAAAACGATCGTCGTAGCGAACCAGCGGCACAAGTGCGCCAACTTGCTCGAAACCATTCATCGCAAAAGCATAGTCACCTTGTCCCGTTGCTTCTCCAATGAGTCCGTAGCAATCAAATCCACCCCAATTGCCCGTTATAACACCCCATCGCCGCAAGGGGCCAACATCAAAACACCAGTTGATGATTTTCGTGATATTGTAATTCGTTCCGAGCTCAGCATTCATTCTTTCTGCTGTGTATGCCCCATATGGCAACTGCAATTCGTAGGACGGATTCGTTGTCCGGGAATTCAGAAACTCCATTGCCAATTCAGCGCCAATGCGGTATTTCTCATTGCCTGTTTTTATATAAGCATTGTATAGTATCCAGGCAATTGCGCCCGCTGCCTCCGGTTCTTTGACACCCTGATCGTTTGGCGTCATCGTCGATAAATTCCAGGCGCGATAGTTCATATTGGGCTTCATCCAGGGCACCGTAATGCCGCCCATTTGGGTAACCGCTTCCAGCCATCTATCAGCAACTGATGTGAATTGAAATTCAAAATCGCCCACTCCGCCGTAGAGATCGAAGAGCTGATAAAAGAAAACATTTGGCATGGTATCATACCACCAGTCGTTGCCGCTTTTGGTGGCAGGATTATTCAAATAGACATTCTCTGACGATCTCCGGTTAAAAAACTCTTCACACATCAAGACCCAATTCATGCCGTTCTGATTGCTTTTATCGATACCAACCAATGTTGCGCCAATGACCGCCGGCAACACATTAATAGCCTCACCGCCACCTGGAGAATTCGTGCCGACATAGGAATGCAAAGCAACACTTTCGTGGTTCGGATAATTTATCGTGTTTGTATTAATCCTGATTAATGGCAAATAGGAACCTGTTTGATTAAGATCAAACACAAGCGAATCATATCCTGCAGCGACTTGTGCCCAGGCACGCATTTGATACGGTTCGGGTTTGTTTGGCATCATTTCCACACGCGGAATGGCGATTTGCTGTGCCATTGCAGCAGCAACAAAGCAGGGCATAAAAACCATGGAAAGTGCGACAAGAGCAGTATGCATTTTTGTTGTTAGCGGATTCATTGCGAACCTACACTTTATGTTTGCTTAATTCATCAAGCAGTTCATCGAGATCGGCAACTGCGAGACCGATAACCTTATCTGCACAGCCATAATACACCTGAAGTTGACCGTCAAAAACTACCGCGCCTTCAGGAAAGACCACATTGGGCACATCACCATGCAGCTCATAATCTCGTTCAGGTTCGAGGATAGGATCAGGCAGTCGGGATATGACTTTTCTCGGATCATCCAGATCGAGCAAGGCCGCGCCTGCACGATAGACAGTTTTGTTATCCACACCATGATAAATTATAAGCCAGCCGTCCTTTGTTTTTATTGGCGGCGCTCCACCCCCAATTTTTTTTGATTCCCACCAGTATTCAGAACGCATTATTGTATGGCTATCCAGGTTTTTGATATGATTTTTCCAATACGCGGAATCGACCTTCAATACATGTTCCATATCATCAAAAAATGCAAGCTGAATGTTAGGTATAATTCTGTGCATCAATACGAGTTCACCGTTGATAAGGTTAGGAAAAAACATGGCGTCTTTATCCCAAATATCCGGGATGATTATGCCATGCTTTTCAATTTTTACAAAGTCAGAAGTCGATGCCATACATACACGGCATTCCTCGCCCTCAAATCCTGTATAAAGAATATAATAACGGTCGCCCAGTTTAGTTATGCGTGCATCTTCAACTCCGTGCATTTCATAATCATGCTCACGAAAAATCAGAGGTGTGTCCCTACGGTCGAGAATTTTACCGCCTTTATCTAATCGGGCATAGCCAATTGTTGAGAAATTTTCTCCTTCGACGGCACGGTAAAGCATGTGGACAATTTCATTTTCGCGGATGGTTGCAGGATTGAAGACAGCCCCAGATTCCCAGGGATTCGCAGGAACAGGTTCTAAAATTACGCCTGCTGCGCGTTTTAATTTATACATTAAAAACTTCCTTATCGTTTAGATTGGATACTATTTCACCGGATGTCGGGATCAATTTTGATTATCAGAACTGACCTGAGAGAAAAATATTTAAGAATTAATTATTTATCAAAAATACATCGGCCAGTAAGGGACAACCAGTTGATTTGATTGCCCTGGTCTGACTGCTAAAAATGGAATTGTCGTTACATTAATTTTGCCAAGTTTGGTCGTATCAATTTTTATTTCATATTTATCCTTCAAAGTCCTTAACCTATTCCCGAAGTGAACATCATTTGTTGTTACTTCTTTCAATTTCAATTTATCAGCAAGCAAGCGGTAGCTTAAATAATCACTCCACAATCGCAGGTCATTTTTAACACCTGGTCGTTCATCCAATTTTCTTTCGTTTGCCTCCCGGATTAAAATTTCATCCCGCGCAATATTGAAAATTTCTTTGCGTAATGAGTTACGCATAAATTCCGGTGACCGGTTATCAAGTGGCACGTTGCGTTGCTGCAGTTTCTCAACTATCTCGCCGAATGTTATTTGCCCACTGGAGAAGGTGATAAGTGGTTTATTACGAAGCGCAATCAGATCACTTTCCGAAAAATCTACCGGCTGATTATCCTCCGGTGACATTTTTTGTTCTGCTAAAGCTGTTTCGTTTTTAAATTCAACTCGCTCTTCAAGCAATCGAACCATGACTGCGAAGGTTTGCCCTTTAATGACAAAATCCAACTCTTTCAAGTAATCATGTAAAAATTTTGAAGATTGAACATCTGCTTTTCTTGTTCGGATAACTTTTAATATGCCCGATCGTTTTTTTTGTAATTCTGCTTCTGTTTGAATTGCGTCTGCAGAGACATTAATTAATTGAATCACCATAAAGCCGCGCGAAGTAGAAACGACTTCAGAAATTTGATTCAATGCAAGTTGATAAGCAGCCGTTTCAAATGCCGCATCGGTATCCCCCCACGTTAGCTTTGCAGTGTAATTTTCCTCTGGCATTTGTGTTTTTAAATTCGACCGGATTGCCGCATCAAATGATCCCAATTCTGCCACTCTTCTGCG
>QQUM01000644.1 GCA_008501545.1 Calditrichota bacterium | reverse complement strand
TCCGTTGGTTACAGGCACACGCATGGCCATACCATTCAATTTACCGTTAAGCTCAGGAATAACTTTACCGACTGCAGCTGCAGCACCTGTTGTTGTCGGAATGATATTCGCTGCTGCTGCGCGTGCACGACGCAAGTCACTGTGCGGCATATCAAGCACGTTTTGATCGTTCGTATAAGCGTGGGTTGTGGTCATCAAACCATAATCAATACCAAATTCATCATTTAAAACCTTGGCAACGGGAGCCAGGCAATTTGTCGTGCATGATGCATTTGATACAATTTTCATATCATTAGTAAGATTCTCATCATTTACACCAAGCACGATTGTTCCGTCAATCTGGTCTTTCGCAGGAACTGTAAGGATAACTTTTTTAGCACCTGCGGCCAAATGAGCAGCAATTTGTTCGCGCTTGCGAAATACACCAGTCGATTCAATGACAATATCTACACCTTTGCCAGCCCAGTCAAGCTCAGCAGGACTTTTAACTGCGGAAATGGCAATTTCTTTTCCATTAACCACTATTGAGTTCTCTTTTGCTTCAACCTGACCAGGATAAACTCCACTTATCGTGTCATATTTCAGTAAATGCGCCAAAGTCTTTGCATCAGTCAAATCATTAATCGCTACAACTTCAATATCTTTATCACCTTGTTCGACTAATTTGAATACATTGCGCCCGATTCGACCAAAACCATTTATTCCAACTTTAATAGACATTATATTTCTCCTGAGAATTTAATAAAAATTATTTCTGGTTAGCAGCAGGTTTACTACCACCATCTATAGCATGAATCAACCAAAAAATGTCGATGCAGTATCGAACATCTCCAGGTTAACTTTTTTAACATTATCTGTCACATTTTCAAGTGGAGTTGAAACGATTTTATTCCCAACCACTCCCACAACGACGGAAAATTCTTTGTTTTTTATTTTTTCAGCAGCTGCTACGCCAAGCCTTGTTGCTAAAATCCGGTCCGGTACACTTGGCGAACCACCACGCTGTATGTACCCAAGCGTTGTTACGCGGGTTTCCATCCCTGTTCGCTTAGCGAGTTCAACGCCAACAAACTCGCCGATGCTGCAAAGGTAAGTATTTCCCAATGCATCCACTTTTGAGGATACAGATTGAAAATTTGGCACATCGGTTGGGATTGCCCCTTCAGCTACAACGACGATGCTAAATTTCCGCCGCTTGTGCCGTTTTTTTAACAACTCGGCTGTCGCATCCAATGTGAACTCAATTTCAGGTATAAGAATACAATCTGCTCCGCCTGCAAGACCGGCATATGTTGCAATCCATCCTGTGGATGATCCCATCATCTCCACAACGATGATCCGGTGATGCGATTCTGCTGTTGTGTGCACCATATCAATAGCACGCGTTGCGATGTTTACTGCTGTATCAAAACCAATAGTGAAATCCGTACCGAGCACATCATTGTCAATCGTGCTGGGTATGGCTACACATTTCACGCCGTCATGACTTAGTTCATATGCGACGTCGATCGCAGATTTTGCGCCGATGACCACAAGGCTATCGATTTCAAATCGCTTCAGGTTTTCTTTAATGGCTTCTTTACCATGTTCAAGCAGAAGGGGATTTTTACTCGAAGTACCTAAAATCGTGCCACCCCGAGGCAATACACCGGAAACCGAATACATACTTAATGGCTGAACATCACCTTCTATAAGTCCATTGTAACCATTCTTGATACCCAAAACTTCGTAATCATATCCGATTATGAGTTTTCGGGTAACAGCACGAATGGCGGCATTCAATCCGGGACAATCCCCACCGCAGGTTAATATTCCAACCCGTGACACAACATTTATTTCCTAAATTGTAATTACTGATATCTATATAAAACACATTTTTTTGTTACATCGCATAAAAAAATGAGATTCGAATGATAATAATTCTGAGATTGAATGTCAAGGCAATTCAGCGTCAGGAGAATTAAAAATTCAAGCACAAGCGATCGTAATAATCACAATATTTTTCACCTTGGTCTGGTGCAGGAGGGCTGCGCAAGCCAATGCAGTTGATCCGGTTGTCATTACATCATCAACAATCGCAACGGATGCGCCTTGCAAACAAGATAAACTACGCTGGTTCAATGTGAAAGCACCGGCAACATTTTGACGACGTTGCTCACTGTTTAATGAAACCTGGGCTTCTGTGTATTTGATTCGACGCAAGGCCGGGAGTATTTTCAACTTTCGGTGAGCTTTTTTTAATCCAACTGAAATGAAGTGACTTTGATTAAATCCACGTTCTTTTTCACGTTTTTTATGGAGTGGTACAGGAACAAGGTAATCAATCGATGATAAATCGATCCGGGATGCAATACGCAAGGCGAGCTGCTGCCCAACAATTTTCCCAACAGTGTGATGCTTGTTATATTTTATACAATGGATGAGATGCTGGATTTCTGAATGGAAATACCAGCCTGCAAAGGCGGGAATGACGTCATCAGCATTGGAGATGAACTGCGGTTCGGGCGTTTCTGTCTCTGAACAAATTTTCGTCCAGCAACTACTGCAAATCCAGTACGATGGGCTTTCATGATATTCCCCACAAAGTGCGCAAAAAGCGGGATGCAATATTGAATCGATCCCGCTCTGAATTTTGGATAAAAACTCGATGTATCCCCCCCGTTTATCCTGTCTAATTTTTGCGGAACTGAAATGGCATAACAAAAGCAATTTGCGGTTCAAAACGCTTTTGTGTTACATATTTATCCCTGCCTTCGTCAAATCGATAGGTCCAGACATAATCCATATAAAAAATGAGAAAAGGATAAATTTTGTAGCCGATACCGGCCCGGGCAATCGACCGGTTATCAAGCTGGAAGGCATCCGAAAAATCATCGATACCAATACGATCGTAGGCGGCATGCATGCTAATTTTCGGGACTGTATTTGGTACGAGCGCTTCAAGGTGCATAATGCCACTGTTTTTCCGGCCATCGAGGCGTTCAAACGTGCCAAGGATTTCCAGCGTGTTCAGTACGGAGCCGTGCAGTAAACCAAACGTGCCATTCGTTTTTGTCGCCGTGGCGACCTGATCGATTTTTCGAACAGGGATATCGTCTTTTATTTGAAAACGCTCGAGCTCATAGAATGCATCAAAATAATTCGGAATAAATTCATCATTCAGAAAACGGCGTTCAAGCTGGGTCGTTATACTGAACGTACCCATCAAACCACGCAGTGAAAGTTCGACACCGACAGCAGAGCCATCGCCATAATCCTTTATCTTTCCCCAGTCAGAATAGAGCAATGTGTGGAATAAAGCCGTCTTGATCAGCGGCATTTCAACATCGGCGCCAAAAACCGCAACTTCATCCTTCGTGTTGCGTGTTCCATCGGGATCGATGTCGGTGACATAGCTGGCACCGATGGCGAAGTTTTTGATAATGGGAATTGTGGAGTTGTACAGCGGCCGGTAATAAGCACGGCCACCAAAAATTTCAGCACGGCCCAAATTACTGGTTGCCGATTCGAATCCCCACAGTCCCGCATCGATATCCAATTCGAGACCAATTTTCCGGCCATCGTAGTTGATCATCTCATTATTGTAGAAATTCATGATAAAACCATGCCCGATACGCGTGGCATCGAGTACGCCGACCCGGGTGTAAAATTTATCCCGCTTGTGCCCCCAGCGGACATAGCGGATTGCACGAAAATAGTCGTAACTCTCATTCCAGTCGGCCTCCCGGATTTCACCCGTGTTCATGTTATAGCGGAATGGAATATCGAATCCGACGCCAAATTTCCCAAATGCAAGTTCCGGACGCAGGCTGAGGGTGAGAAAATCCTCCCCGTCGATATTGGAATAACCAATACCCCCCATAAACGCACCCTGATTTGAAACACCGGGGACAAGATTGGATTGGTATTGTGCAAATAATGCAAATGGACAGAGTAAAAGCAGGAAAATAATAAGACGTCCTTTTTTCATGATGCAATCCTTGTTTTAGTCCTTAATCCACAAAAGTTTATGGCGAGAAACTACAATGGATAGTTTAAAAATGCAAGCGGAAAGCGGGGAAAATCAATGTCAATGTCCAATAATCAATACACAATATTCAATTTCCATGTTTGAGTATTGTTTGTTGATTATTGAATATTGGATATTGAATCCGCAACAGCATATTTCCGCACCGACTGCTTATCATGCGCCTGCGTTTCTGCAACATCCTGCGCTATTTTCCCTTCGCGCAATAAATTGATTAGCGCCATATCGATGGTTTGCATGCCTTCGGCGCCGCCGGTTTGAATCGCGGTGTAAATCTGGTGCGATTTGTCTTCGCGAATCAGATTACGGATGGCGCTGGTGGCAACCATAATTTCGTGAATGGCCACACGCCCGTTGCCGTCGGCTGTGGGCAGAAGTCGTTGCGCGACGATGCCCATCACCGCGTTAGCGAACATGGAGCGAATCTGCCCCTGCTGTTCCGGCGGAAAAACATCGACAATCCGGTTGACGGTTTCGGCAGCGCTCATGGTGTGCAGGGTCGCGAAAACGAGATGCCCGGTTTCTGCAGCCGTCAACGCCAGTGAAATCGTTTCGAGATCGCGCATCTCACCGACGAGAATGACGTCAGGATCTTCCCGTAACGCGGCGCGCAGGGCATTGGCAAAGGACTGCGTGTGTTCGCCAAGTTCCCGCTGATTAATCAGGCAGTTTTTCGGTTTATGCACATATTCGATCGGATCTTCGATAGTCAAAATATGCTCGCGTCGTTCTTTGTTGATGAGATCGATCATCGCGGCGAGTGTTGTGGATTTCCCCGAACCGGTTGGGCCGGTGACAAGCACAATACCTTTCCGTTCCCGCGCCAGATTGTAGATCCCCTTTGGACAGTGCAATTCCTGCAAATCGCGTACATTGTCGGGAATAACCCGCAGTGCAATGCTGCCACCGCGCAACTGCAAATAGACATTCGTCCGAAAACGGGCTACACCCGGCACGCTGTAGGCGAAATCATATTCCAGCGAATAATCCGGATTTTCCTGAAACCGCGCCGGCATGATATCGCTCAACAGACTTTGCATCGTATCTTTGACAATTGGCTGCATTTCCATTCGCCGCAACGTGCCATGAATACGCAGTACCGGCGGCATACCCACAGCGAGATGTATATCCGACGCATCCCGCTGGACGGCAAAAGTCAGTAACTTGTCTAAATCTGCTTTTCTCATAAATCCATTATTTTCGGGGTGATGAAAATCACCAGATCGGTTTGCTGCTTTTCGGACGTCTTGTTCTGGAAAAAATGGCCCAACAGCGGGATATCGCCGAGGAGCCAGACTTTATCCACAACGAAGACCTCCCGTTCCTTGATCATGCCCCCGATAACAATCGTTTCACCGTCCTTCACTTTGACGACCGTATCCACTTCACGGCGGGTGGTAATCGGGGCCGTGTTGCCGGACACGGTTATTTGTCCCGTGACCTCTTCAATAATCGGATTGACGTACATGGTAATGGCGTCACCGGTGGAAACGTGCGGCGTGACACGCAGCATGATATTCACTTCACGATAGGTAAATGTGACCACGTCGCCCTGGCCGCCAACACCGCGATTGATTTGTGGAATTGGAAAGTTTGTTCCGACAGAAATATCCGAGGGTTCATTGTCCATCGCGAGAATGCGGGGATTGGAAATGAGCTTTGTTTGGGTATTGGAATTCAAAAAGTTGAGTACAGCCGAAAACTCTGATGTCGTCAGGGTGCCCATCGTCAGGCGGCCTTCGGTATTGGGCAGATTTGTACTTGTGGAATAGGAGCGCACCTTGTCGCCACCGGTGCGAATTTCATCAAACAAATCCACCGCCAGCGATTTTGACCAATCGATACCAACAGCGCTTTCACTTACCGGGGTTACTTCGATCAACTTTGCTTCGATCAAAACTTGCGGGACAACAATATCGATTTTTTCGATAAAGTCTGCAATCATCTCAATTTGTGCCGGATAATCGCGCACCAGCAGCATGCTTGAGCGCAACCAATAGCGTTTTTCACGATCCGGCTGCACGCGGTCATTGACTTCATAAACGTCTTTCCGGGTATGAAAACTGGACGGGACAACCTTGGCTTTGCCTCTTTCAGAAATTAAGTCTGTCACCGCCTCAACGACGTTGTTGGCATTGGCATGTTTAAGTTGAAAAACCCGCGTTGTCATCGCCTCGGTGTGAATCTGATCCTCGGGTTTCACCAGCACAATATCATTCAAAACAACGTAATCATATCCATTTGCAAGAAGAATGCTTTCCAACGCTTGTTCCAGCGTCACATTGTGCAAAGCAACGGTAATTTTCCCGCGAACGCTATCACTGGCAACGATATTCAATTGATTCTGCCGCGCAAACAAGCGCAGCACATTTCCGATGTCAGCATCTCGAAAATCCGCGGTGATTTTAACACCGTTATCCAATCGCCGCAGCAAAACTTCTCTGCTTGATTTTTCTTTTGCAGAAGGCTCTGATTCAGATTGGACACCATTTTCTTTCGAAATATGAACTGTGAGTACATTTTTATTTTTTGTGACCTTATAGCGCATCTTTTCAGGCAAGCTGATGGTTGCTTTCAGAACCGGCGGACTCTCCATCCATTTTTCGAGAACGACATTTTCATTCCAGGCTTTTTCCAATGTCGAATCGGCTGGCACGGCATTATGCAAGTAAAGCAAAACGGCCGGCGGATTTTCTGCCAGGGCTGTGCTGTATTGCGTTGCACGATCAAAATAGAAAATGTACTTCTCACTTTCGGGAAATAATTTACGTTCAACCCGGTGCAACATGTTCGACTGGGCAAAACAGACCTGTACCAGAATAAAAAAACTAATGACTGGTCGTATTCGTTTGCTGCTGTTCATTGTTGTCCTGACCTAAATGTAACGTAAGTAAGTCCTTACCACGTCGGGCGATGACTTTATCCTTATAAATTTTTACAATCTGTAATACGCTCGTTTCCTCCCCTTGTCGCAAGATTTTATCACCGATGATGGCCAATGCCTCATTGCCACGCCAGACAATTCCGCTGAGCTTTGTGCTGTTGGAATCGGCGCTGCTGTCGCTG
>QQUM01000630.1 GCA_008501545.1 Calditrichota bacterium | reverse complement strand
ATTACTGAACGGAAGCGTGCAGAAAAGCTCATTCTTGTACAACGTGATTTAGGGTTAGCTTTGAGCTCCGCAAAAAATCTCGCAGAAACCCTAAAAATCAGTTTAGACACAATACTTGATATCTCAAACACAGACAGGGGTGGTATCTACCTGCTCAATGAGAAATCCGGATCATTGCAGTTGGCACATCATCAGGGTATGCCAGAGAACCCACTCAAAGAATATGATTTATATGAGCCCAATTCACCAAATACAAAACTGGTGAAGGCCGGCAAACCCATCTACATGGATTATACGGAACTAGTAAAAAAAATTGGTGTAAAAAGCGGATTTGCCTTTAAAGCCACTGCTGTTGTTCCACTCAAATACGGGAAAAAAATAATAGGTGCATTCAACATTGCATCCTTTACAATTGAACATATACCAGAGGCGTCACGGGACGCATTAGAGACGATTGCGGCGCAAATCGGTGAGGTTATTGTTCATTTCCAGGCTGAAGAAGAACTGAATAAACTGGAAAAACAACTGCGGCGTTCACAAAAACTGGAAACAATCGGTACCTTGGCAGGTGGCATTGCCCATGATTTTAATAATATTCTCGCCCCGATTCTCGGCTATGCTGATATGGCGCTGCTCAACTTGGATAGCGATGATCCACTTCACGACTATCTGCACCATATTTTAAAATCATCCCACAGAGCAAAGGATCTCGTCGAACAAATTCTCCTGTTTGCAAAACAAAGTGAAAAAGAGCGCCAGCCCCTCACCTTGCAGCCGTTGATCAAAGAATCACTCAAATTGCTGAGGCCGTCGATTCCGGCAACAATTGAAATACAGCAAAACATCGATCAGGGGTGTGAAAAGATTTTAGCCGATCCTTCACAAATACATCAAGTGGTTGTCAACCTGTGCACGAACGCCTTCCAGGCCATGGAAAATAAAGTTGGTACTCTGACAATCGAATTAAAATCAGCAGTGTTTGACAGCTCTTCGGCTCGGCATCAGCAAAACATCGATGCCGGTAAGTATGTACGTTTATCTGTCATTGATACCGGAAGCGGTATGGACGAATCGACAATCGAACGAATCTTTGAGCCTTTTTTTACAACAAAATCCGTCAACAAGGGAACAGGTCTGGGACTCTCCGTCGTACATGGTATCGTTCAAAGTCATGGAGGCAGCGTGCATGTCGAGAGTGAGCCGGGGAAGGGGGCAGCATTTCATGTTTATCTGCCCGTGTTCAAAGAAATTGCCCGTGAAAATAATTCAAAAGTAAATGCGTTAGTTGGTGGGAAGGAATCGATTTTAGTTGTTGATGACGATAAAGAAGTGGCAGAGATCGTCAAAAAGATGCTCGAAATGATTGGCTATGAAGTCGATTGCCAAATCAATAGTTTTGAAGCAGTGAAGTTTTTTAACGAACACCCGGGCAAATATGATCTCCTCATTTCAGATTTGACAATGTCCGATTTAACAGGGCTGGACCTGGCGCAACATGTTTTAACACTTCGTCCCGATCTGCCAGTCATTATCATGACTGGATATGGAGATGACCTGAATGAAGAAACTCGACAACAACATGGCATTAAACAGGTATTGGGCAAACCTATTACATTGATTGATTTAGCGAACGCTGTTCGGTCTGTTTTTGACGGACCACGATAAATGCCTAAGCCACTATAAATCTGTTTTTATAAGCGGTGGGCGACATGCCGGTATATTTAATTAAAACAAACAAGAGGGTAGTACTTTATCACACTTAAAAATGTGAGTCGTTCAGCACGTCATTCCGGTTTCTGCGTTTCTCAGCAGAATACCGGAATCTTCTGGTGCAGGCAGTATACTTGATATTTCACAAAATCAAAACACCTGTTGTTTTTCAGGGGGATGCCGGTATTGCAGAAAGCGCAAACCGGCATGACGTTTTAGGAACCAAACTCACAAATTAAGCTGTGACAGAGTAGTAGTAGCAAAAATTGTATGAAAAAATGAAATCAAGAAAGTGCCTCGCGTTTTTACGTACTCGTTCTCGTAATCGGTTTTTAAAAGACGAGAACGAGTAGGAGCAGGAGTTCGAGAAGAGCAAAAGGAACAATTATGAGGAAGCAAAAAATGCGCATCTGCTTGTGGTTTGATAACCAGGCCGAAGAAGCAGCGAGATATTATACTTCGATTTTCAAAGATTCTGCAATTGGTTCGATAAGCCGTTTCAAAAAAGAAGGATTCGACTATCATCAAAAACCGGAAGGCTCGGTCATGACTGTTGAATTTATGCTGAACGGCATGCAGTTTCTTGCATTGAATGGCGGTCCGCAATTCAGTTTTGATGAAGCAATGTCTGTAATGGTATACTGCGATACACAGGAAGAAGTAGACCACTACTGGGCCAATCTCACAGCTGGTGGCTCAGAAAGCATGTGCGGATGGCTTAAAGACAGATTTGGTGTGTCCTGGCAAATTATCCCCGAAGAACTGAAAAATTATCTTGGTGCCGAAGACAAGGAAAAGAGTGGCAAAGCAATGAATGCCATGTTTCAAATGAAAAAAATCGACATAAATGAAATCAAAAAAGCATTTTATGGTAAATAAAAATAGAATCCCATTTCCTAGAATGGAGAAACAGCATGCCTCCAATAACAATCGAAACGACTGTTAAAAACAAAATGAAAACTGTTTGGAACGCCTGGATATCGCCGGCAGACATAACCAACTGGTGCTTCGCGTCGGATGATTGGGAAGCGCCGTTTGCGGAAAATGATTTGCGGGTAGGCGGAACATTCAAAACAACAATGGCTGCAAAAGACGGGAGCATGAGTTTTGATTTCGCAGGCACGTACACACAGGTTGTCGAGCACGAACTTATCGTATACAAACTTGATGACGGGCGGCAGGTAAAAATTCAATTTATAGATACCGCCGACGGCATTCAGGTTATTGAAACCTTTGATCCTGAAAAATCAAATTCAGAAGAAATGCAAAAGCAGGGCTGGCAGGCAATTTTAAACAACTTCAAAAAGTATGCGCAAGGAAAATAATAATAATGAAGAGCAGTGAATGAGTGAATCCACCACGTTTACAACAGTCGATGCATATATTGAACGACAGCTCGAAGCGACGAAATTGAAATTGCAGGAATTACGCGCCTGTATTCGAAAAGCCGCACCTGATGCCATAGAGCTGATAAATTACAATATACCTGCTTTTGCCCTGGTTCAACCTGGTAAAAGAGACCAGCAAATCATGATGGCAGGTTATGCAAGGCATGTCGGCCTGTACCCCCACCCTACCGTAATGGAACATTTTGCAGAAGAGCTAAAAGGCTATAAGCAGGGAAAGGGCTCGGTTCAATTCCCATTGGACCAACCACTGCCTGAACCACTTATTATAAAAATGGTACAATACAGAAAAAAGCTGCTTAGCAAAGTTTGATCTTCGTTGCACTTATTTTTGTAACCAACCGCAAACTTTACATGCACCGATTGCGTGCAATCGCCAAAAAATTCTCCTTGAACTCTGCTGATCTACCATCAATCGCGATACATCGATGCAACCGGTTTGCGAGCGACTCGATTTTACGGACTGAAAATTCATTCTGGGCAAAGATGACATCGTAAAAATGGGCAGCATCTATTTTTGCATCGAGAATGAGCGCGACAGCGTCTTCAAAATCGTATTTTTCCTTTTCACGCCCACGTCCTAAAAGTAACTTAAAAAAGAGAAGCTGGGCCGCATCCACATGCAGAAACTTTTCACCATCCCGGCGCGTCGATACTTTTTCAAGTTCATCGTAAAAAAAACGGCATGTAAACAATTCACCTTCAACTGGCCGGACGAATGATGTATCTGCAAGCAGGTCAATTTCAATTTCATCCATTATTGTTTTAGCGTGCGAGCCAGAAAATCCCTGTGTATTTTCCTGTTGAAATTTAATTTGTAGTGCACGCTCCCAGTGTGACATATCCTTCGGATGAATGATATAATCAATATCGCCCGAGAGCTTTTTGCAGTCAGGACGGAAATTATCCAGTGTGCAATACAGATAAACTGCCATTCCGGCGAAAATTAATGGAGGGTGCAATCCCCGATTTTGAGCGATGTCGACGACATGTCCATGAACCTGGAGTATGGACTCGAGTTGTATTTTTATTTTTTCAGTTTGCTCCATTCTGCCCTCTTTTGTAGAGCAGGAATGTAAGCGATAACAACTTTAAATTCAAAAAATTAATTTTACTTTACAGCGATAATTTTTAAACTGGCATATTCGCCTGTTACACATCTTACTTCGGGAAAGGGATTTCGTGAAAACGTCCAAGAAACAAAATTCAGAAAAAATCAAAAATTCACCATCCTACCGGTTAGCCTTTCATGACCTGGACTTCCTTGGGAGCGATGCGTTACGCCCCATGCGTTTGCAGCTCGAGCTCTTAAAACCGGAGATGATTATGGATGAGCATAATATTGCATCCACAGTTGTCGTCTTTGGCAGCGCCCGTCTCAAAAGCAAAGAAGAACTGAAAAAAGCGTTAAAAACCGCACATCGTGATAAAAATGATTCAAAAATTCGTGAGCTGGAATTAAAACTGAAATATGCGCACTATTACGATGAAGCACGAAAATTCACCCGGCTCATTGCTGAAAATCCCATTTTCCCAAACGGCAACCGGATGGTCGTCGTCACTGGTGGCGGTCCCGGCATTATGGAAGCAGCCAACCGCGGTGCATACGATGCGCAAACAAAATCCATTGGGCTCAATATTACGCTGGAGCATGAACAAAAGCCAAATTCTTACATTTCACCTGAATTGTGTTTTCAATTTCAATATTTTGCTATTCGTAAAATGCACTTTCTCATGCGCGCGAAAGCCATTGTTGTTTTCCCGGGGGGCTTCGGTACCTTTGATGAGCTGTTTGAAGCGCTAACGCTGATTCAGACAGGGCGGATGCCTAAAATGCCGGTATACCTCTTCGGCAAGGATTATTGGACCAATGTCGTTAATTTTGATCTTCTCGTCGATTCTGGTATGATATCAAAAGAAGATCTCGACCTATTCGTCTTCATGGAAAATGCCGAAGCACTGTGGCAACACATTCGGGACTACTACGAACAATGAATAACATTTATTTTTTTGTAAACTAATTTGTAAAATCGCGTATCATTCGGGCAATTGGAAATACAGAATAACCAGGAGCATTCATGCGATCCCACACATTCAAACGAACCATAATCCCTGCTGCCATTGCAATTCTCTTTTTGATCATCGGATTCGCTTTAATGCCACATGTTAATTTACAATTCGCCGGCGTCAGCCAAATCAGCCGGTCTGAGGCGCGGGAGATTGTTGATCAATTTGCCGACGCCAGGCAAATTGATTTAAACGAATTTTATGACGATCAATATTTCTTCTATGACTACAGCGGGATCGACTATCTCACCCGAACTTATGGCGTGGAAAAAGTCATTGAAATGGCAAAATCTGAAGAAGTGCCACTGGCTTATTGGGAATTCACATTTTACAGAAATGTACCCCGTGACCGGCAAGCGGAACTGTATATCTTTCGTGTTTCCCCGACAGGGAGATTAATCAAATACCAGCACCAGTTACCGGATTCAGCCCTTGGCGCAAACCTGAATGAACAGCAAGCGCTGGACGTTGCCACACGATTGGCTTCGAAATGGCCAGCCATCCATTTCCACGACTTTGAGCTGGAAAATGCATCAAGCGTTGAAAAGACTCGCCGGACCGACCATATTTTCAGATTCTACCACAAAACCCACGACTACAAAGGTGGCCACCTTGTCTTTCAGGTACAGATTTCCGGAGACGAAATTTCAAATGTGGTTTCCCACTTTCAGGAGCCCGAAAATTTCATCAGTGCTTCCGGGCTTGTCGGGGGAGCAAATTTACTCTTCAACTCCATTTCCGTCGGTTTGTATGCCCTCATATTCTTGATCACAGTTATCGTATTTTTACAAAAATACCATGCCGGACTTGTTAGCGTTCGAAATGGTTTGCGGATTGGTGCACTCATCTATATCACCTATGCGTTGCAAGCCATCTTTTTGTGGGATATTTTTGGTATGGGTACACAGATTGGCGCCATCGGCTTGCTGCACAAAAAATATATTATCTTTGGATTGATGCTCACCACCAGCGTTTTGTTTATTTTCCTTCATTCTTTTTCTGCATGGATTGTCGGAGACCACATAATTCGATCTGAGAATCTGCCCCTTTTGTCCGGCATTGACAGCCTTTTCAACAGGCGTTTTTTTACAAAAAACATCGGGAAAGAATTGCCAATTGGTATTGCAGCCGGAGCAACAATTTTTGGTGCAATTCAGGTTTTTTATTACATTCTCATCAATTGGACAGATGCTGTTCCACGAATCGTTCCCAATGAAGGGATTCTTTTCTCCTATAAAAATATATTCTTTGGTGCCATCGCCACATTGATTTTTAATATTATTGTCCAGGAAACAGCGTACCGCAAATTTCTGATTCCCTATCTTTATCAGAAATATAAAAATGCAACCGTGGCCATCATTGCAGCGGCAGCACTCGCGGCTGTCATCGGTATATTTTTTAACGAGCAGCATGTATTCTGGCCGACATACTGGTCTCTCCTGCCCTATTTCTTCATCGCACTGCTTCAAGGATTTGTATTCTGGCGTCACGGATTTCTTGCCGCACTGACATCAAATGCCGTAACAAGCCTGATATCCTTTTGCGCGCCACTCATCGCCAGTGATGCATGGACTTACAATCTAACTGCATTTAATTTTATCGCGCTCATCGTTTTGCTGCTGGTTGTGGGGATAATCGCCTTCTACAAGGGCAAATTTATCACTTTTGCAAGCAATAAAGAGCCTGCACATATTCGGCGAATCAAGGAACAGACACGCATGCAGAAGGAACTGGAGATTGCACAGAAAGTGCAGCTGGGGCTGTTGCCAAAAGACAAACCGGAGCTTGCCGGCTACGATATCGCCGGTATGAGCTATCCTGCCCTGGAAGTCGGCGGCGACTACTTCGACTTCATCGATCTTGAAAAAGGCAACCTTGGCCTCGCAATTGGCGATGTTTCCGGCAAGGGCGTGCCTGCGGCAATTTACAT
>QQUM01000500.1 GCA_008501545.1 Calditrichota bacterium | reverse complement strand
GAATGCGTTTGCCCAATTACTACTGTTATGAACAAGCTCGCCTTGATACAATCATCCCGAATTTCATGCCGTTCGCACAACCGGATATCGTCGCCATTTTACTCAATTTGCCGTTGGAGCAGCGGACGAACAGCGCCTTTTTTCGTTCCTTCATTCGCGAGGCGGAACCAAAACTAAGTCAATTCAAACTGGTTAAAGGCGATGCGACCTATCCCTTCCCTTTCGGTACCATTCCAGCAAAAATCTGGACTGGACTGAAAAACAAATTGAATATGACATTCCACGACACAATGCAAATCGATTTCCTTCTAAAATTGCGGGAATTTGTATCTGATTTGGCCCATAGCCAGTCTGTAACTGAGAATGCGAATTATAAAAAGAATGCCGTTCAGGAATGCGTAGCTGATTTTTACAGGGGAAACTACAAACGCGCGAGCGAATTGGATTGGTGGTTGGCTTTTGAATTCTGGTGGCAAGGTCAAAAACTGAAGGATTGATAAAGCTTCAAAGTATAATAACCAAATAATTCGAAGTGTTAAAGCTCTATCAATCCTTGTGGCATTTTAAATGACTGTCACTTCCCGGGCTTGTTTTCCTCTCTCGTTGTCGACGATATCGTATTCGACATTTGCACCGTCCTCAAGCGTTTTAAAACCATCGCCAACGATGGCAGAATAATGTACAAATACTTCATCCCCACCTTCATCGATAATGAAACCATATCCTTTGTTTGCATTGAACCATTTTACGACACCTTTTTGTCGCTCTGCCATGATAATACCTCCTTCGCTGAAATCAGAAAATACAGCCGAAGCGCTCTCACAGGTTACTAAGAGGACGTGCTCAAAGCAAATGCCTTTTAATACCTGGAACGACTGCTAAAATGAAAATGAACCAAAATTGTATATAAATATCACAAAATTGATTTTCTGACAATGGATTTAATATATGACACCCAACCTGCATATTGAACAAAGTAGTGAAATTTACTTCATGATTCGCTTGACACGGCGTTTAAAGATTCATCGCAGGCTTCAGGTTCGAAGGAGAATCCGATGGCAGACATAGAAGGATAGTGTAACAGCCGCAAACTCTATTTTACTTTTATGATAGGCTTAAATCACATCGATTGCGTAAGGAGCATTTTTATAACAGGTTTAAATACTTTTCTCACAAATTATAATCTATCATGATAAAATGGGATTTCATAGGAAGATGGCTTTAGAAAATTCTTATATAGTCTATCAAAATTAAGACATTAAAGCAATAAAATATTTATATAAATGAACGATTATTAATTTTACCACCCTGATTTTTGCACCACATTCTTTTTTTTAATTTCCTTGCGGTTTGCCAAGGAAGTCAAGAACCGCATCGAGTTTGGGGTGGTATTTTTGTGGCAAACCTTTGTATTGAGAATGATTTCTCCCTTTTTGCTCCGGATCGAGGTTTTTCAGGTAGGAATCCAATTTGGCAAAAACGCGTTTTATCACTTCTGAATCATTTGTACCGGCAAGTGCTGCAGCTGCTTTTTCACGATCAAATTCATTTTGAACAAAACTTTCGAAGCACAAACCACGCAGGTATTCTGTTATGGTACCACGGTCTTTGTTCCCGAGTAAACGGGCCGTTTGACTAATTGCTGCGCGGGAAAATTTCAACTCACGCAATCTCGTCAGAATCTGCTCTTCCAAAGGCGCGTAGTCGGCAATTTCCTCAATTTCTTGTCTAAAAGTCCGTATATCTTCAGGTAAATGCTGGGTCTGGATGAGAGATTTTTGTTCACTTTTCGCCAATATACCCATGCGCCGAACCGTGTTTTCCAGTTCACGAATATTACCCGGCCAGGCATAGGATCGCAAACTCTCCAATACAGTTTCAGAAAATTTTAAATCATCAAAATCATATTTGTGCAAGAAATGAGTAGCAAGAATCGGAATATCAACTGAACGTTGACGAAGCGCCGGCAGAACAATCGGAAATCCGTTCAGGCGGTAATAGAGATCAGCCCGGAATGCCCCTGCATCAACCAATTTCCTGATATCCTGATTACACGCTGCAATACAGCGCACATTGATACGGATAGTGCGCTCTCCACCAAGTCGCTCGATCACGCCTTCCTGCAATACGCGCAGCAACCGGGCTTGAAACGCAGGGCTCGTTTCTGAAATTTCATCCAGAAAAATCGTTCCGCCATTTGCCAATTCAAATCGGCCACGCCTTAGAGACTGCGCTCCCGTGAAGGCACCTTTTTCATGTCCAAAAAGTTCACTTTCCAGAAGTGATTCTGATAACGCCCCGCAATTCACAGCAACGAATGGTTTGTTATGTCGCCGGCTCTTGTTATGGATTGCTTGCGCCAGCACTTCCTTCCCCGTTCCTGTTTCGCCCATTATCAGAACGGGAATATCATCATCGCTAATCGTTTGGACCAAATCAATAACAGCATTTAAAGGGCTGTTATCAGCATGAATAATCCCTGTGATCTTTGCCACTTTCTTTCTGTCCATTGCAGGTTTTTCGAATGCTTGCAAATCGTTTAACTGCTTTTGCAGATTACTCACTTCTTGCTGCTTTTCTCGAATCTTTTTCTCCTTCTCCTGAGCTGCATTCTCCGATTTTGCCTGTTCGAATTGAAGCTGTTTCCGCATGGTAAACAATTCTTTTTCAGCGTCATCGATGGTGCGCTGTTTCTGCATTATTTCTTGCCATAATCGATTTGAATGAGCTTGATATGTTATTTTATTCTGCTTTTCCTTTTCATAATAAACCAAAAGGGAGAACAACACAAAGCTCAGGAGATGATAGAAAATTGGAAGTATGAAAGATGCATGCGCGAATAAAAAATAACTCAAAACGACGTACCCCACGACTATCGAAATGAGGACAACCGCACTTTGACGGATAGAAATATTCCAAAATGCCAGAAAGATCACAAAACCAGCCATGACCATGATCAATCCATGGAAAAACCATGGTACCCGTTGCAATGCGTTTTGGCGAAGAATATTCTCAGCAACATTTAGATGAATAAGTGATGCCGGCGTTACATCTGCAAAGGGTGTGTGACGTACGATCGGTAATCCCGGGGCAATAGGTGCGATGAGGACAAGTTTGTCCTGCAACTGCAGTGCAGCCGCATCTTCACGCAGCGCTTGTAAATACTCAAGAAAACTGATTGACTCTTCCGGTGCGACAAGCCCGGCGTAATTTATTTCCAGATAATCATCTTCAGGTAACAAGCCGCTAAATTGTTCATTCGAATCTGCACGCAAAGCCCGGGCTAATTCCACACCGAAGGAATTGTATTCCTTTCCCTTATGCCGCACGGAAACCGGTACCCGGCGAACAGTAGTTTCATCACCCAGGTTGGCAAACCCGACCGCCTTTACAGCCTTGTTCAAATCAGGAAAAGGATGGATAATTTCATTCACAAACACGCTGTCGGCCTGCGGTACCACTTCGAGTGCAATCGGGAGGATGACATTGCCAGCAGCAGCGGTGAATTCGACCAGGGTTTTATCATACTCCCGGAAGAGTTGATTTTCTGTTGTAAAAAGCACGTCAATCGCGATGGCTTTGGCACCGGCTTTCCCTGTTTGATGAATGACATAGCCCCAATAATCGCGAGTTAAAGGCCAACCACCAAGAACCTGAATATCCTGTTCATCAAGAAAAACAAAAAGTACATTATCGGGTAGATTGCGTTCACCACGGATTTCATAGAACAAATCATACAGGATGTTATCAGCAGAGTCAAAAGCTGACCACCGTGGTAGCGCTCCGACGACGAGCAAAAGCCCGACAAGCAGGGTATAAAATTTTGTGTGCATTTGTGAATTGATTTTGAATTACGCTATATTCAGGGAATATACCCGAAACGGCTGCAATGAATATTTAATCGATGTAGCAAGTTGTATAAAAGTAAGATTACCAATTGTTTAAAACAACAGAATTATTCCAGGCGCTATTTTCATGAATAATATTGATTAGCGTATATTTTCAAGGGAAAATTTACCCCATATCACTGCAACGCCTTTGTAGCAAAATTAAATGGATATTCCCAAGGAATCGCTTGCTTTTGTTATTTGAAAGCGATATAATTGCTGCAATAATTTTTTATCAAGGATGCCAACGGGAATAGATTGATGATCAATCTCAACCTACTATTTTTATTACCTTACCTGGCAGGACGACTCCTGCTGCTGGGAGATCTACGTCATCCATGGTAAAACTGTAATTGCCAGTTAAAATTTTAGTTAAATTAGAATAAAGGCCATGGAGAACAAAAAATCCCATGGCCTTTTTCATTTTTAGAAAAGCAGAGGAAAAGCAAGATGAAAGCGGAAAAAGTTAGAAAGTACCGGCCGTTTCCAAGGGTTGACTTGCCAGACCGGCAATGGCCAGGCAAGCAACTGGAAAAAGCACCTGTCTGGTGCAGTGTAGATTTACGTGATGGCAATCAAGCGCTGCAAACTCCCATGGATCTCGAAAGAAAACTTAAATTATTCAAGTTACTGGTAGATGTCGGTTTCAAGGAAATTGAGGTTGGTTTTCCATCCGCTGCTGCTGTAGAATATGCTTTCGTTCGTGAACTTATCGAAGGCAACCTCATACCAAACGACGTCACCATCCAGGTTTTGACACAAGCACGCGATCACCTCATTCGAAAAACATTCGAAGCGGTTGAAGGTGCGAAAAATGTAATTGTCCATTTATATAATTCCACTTCGGCCTTGCAACGTGATGTCGTTTTCAAGGCTGATAAAGCGGAAGTGATCGATATTGCAGTACGGGGAGCGAAGCTATTGACGGAACTCAAGGAGAAAGCCAACAATCCCGGTATACGCTTCCAGTATTCCCCGGAAAGTTTTACGAGTACAGAACTGGATTATGCATTGGATGTTTGTCATGCCGTTCTTGATGTCTGGCAGCCATCGCCATCAAATAAAGTCGTCATCAATTTGCCGGCAACTGTTGAAATGTGCACGCCAAACATTCATGCCGATCAGATCGAATGGATGTCACGCAATCTGAAAAATCGTGAAAATATCATCATCAGCCTGCACGCGCACAACGATCGGGGTACGGCGGTTGCTGCAACAGAACTGGCCTTAATGGCAGGCGCTGACCGGGTTGAAGGAACACTTTTCGGCAATGGCGAACGCACCGGAAACGTGGATATTGTCACAACGGCCCTCAACCTTTTTACGCAAGGAATCAATCCAAAACTCAATTTCTCAAACATAAATTCAGTGAAAAAAATATACGAAGAATGTACACGCATGGAAGTGCACGAGCGTCATCCATACGCAGGGGCATTGGTGTACACAGCCTTCTCAGGCTCGCACCAGGATGCCATCAGCAAAGGTATGGCTGCACACGAAAAATCAGATGCCAACGAGTGGGCCGTTCCCTACCTCCCCATTGATCCCAGCGATGTCGGTCGCACGTATGAGAAAATCATTCGCATAAACAGCCAATCCGGCAAAGGTGGCGTTGCCTACATTCTTGAACAGGAATTTGGGCTCAAACTTCCAAAAACCATGCAACCGGAATTTGGTAAAATCATTCAGAAAGTGACCGACAACAAAGGCAACGAATTGCCACCAAAATCGATTCTCGAGGTTTTCAAAAAAGAATATCTTGAATTAAATACGCCATATTCCTTGAAACATTGCTCGATTCACACTGATGCGGATAGTGAATCCGGAAATGGCAAAGGCCAGGATAAGACGTCGATTAATGCTGTCGTGCTCATGCATGGCGTACAAACCTACATTGCCGGGCGAGGCAATGGACCAATCGATG
Source organism: Calditrichota bacterium (assembly GCA_008501545.1). Lineage (GTDB taxonomy): Bacteria > Zhuqueibacterota > Zhuqueibacteria > Zhuqueibacterales > Geothermadaptataceae > Bioreactorimicrobium. The sequence goes on along the minus strand of QQUM01000500.1, from coordinate 1,328 downwards.
CTTTTGCGAATGGTTTAAAGGAGCAACTGGATTTTGGATTTCTAATTGAAACCTATGACGAACATGCGATTGAGCATGGTTCCGCTTCGCGCGCAGTCACGTATATTAGCCTGAAAAACGACAACGATGATATCTTTTTCGGAGCCGGCCTTGACTCAAATATCAGTTTAGCCTCATTTAAAGCACTGTTGAGCGCACTCAATCGAATGGAAATGTAAAAATCAATCACAAAGAGTTCCCCTGCCTGGACAGGCCATCATGCAGGGGAATAAATACATCATTTCGGAATGTCACCAAAACCATGCTTGAAATTTGCGTAACAAATCGTAAATTATCAACATGTTGTCACAAAAACAAAATATTCAGCTGCATTATCGCGTGATAAGTTTTCTGATTTTACTGTGTTATCTTGTCATCTTTTTTCATCCGGTAAAAGAATCAATCGATCGCAATTCATGCCCCCAAAAGTTTGTCTCATTTGCAAAACATTCGAAATCTCCCCTACTACATAAGAGAGATCACGATCATCGCCATCATCATTGCAGTGCTTGCACACTTCTTTCACATCAGATATTCTTAAACGCTCCTGCGAGACAATTGCCCCGGATACTCGCCGAAGCAGACATCAACCAACTCTTTAACATCGCCCCAACATTTAACCAGTCCTTTCCCTGTTTTACTCATCGTGCCCCACCCGCATCCATCTCCTAATACCGTCTTTTTTTTGAACGTTAACCCAAATGGAGGTGCGCATGCGCACAATATTTCTTTTTTTACTGCTAAGGCAATCCAAATTGACTATGCTTATGGTTCTCGTGTTTACTGTTGCGATATTTGACTGCGTTTCAGTTGCAGCGCAGGAACAGGATAGCAGTGCTGTCGCTGACTCATTACTCATCAAAGAATTGATGCAGGAAATGGAGGGAAAACCGGAAGCGCCCACGCCGGTTGTGAAAAACCAGGGTACTACAATGCGCAGTAATGCCAGTATGAATCCTGATATCAGTGTTATTTCCGACCTGCGAATGCATTATGATTCGCAAGCGGAGCGTCACCTGGATTCTTACTTAAATGAGATCGAATTTGCCTTTAAATCAACCATCGATCCCTACGCACGGGCAGATATTTATATGTCCGCTCATCGGCACGAAGATGGCGAATTTGCAGTTGTGCCGGAAGAAGCGTATTTAACGACGCTCTCCTTGCCGGCCAAATTACAGCTTAAAGCGGGTAAATTTCGAAGTGCTTTTGGCCGGATAAATCCGATTCATCCTCATGCATTACGAACCACGGATATTCCCCTTATGTACGAAAATTATTTTGGCGAA
>QQUM01000221.1 GCA_008501545.1 Calditrichota bacterium | reverse complement strand
AATAGAGAACTGATTCCAACCCCAATCATTGACATCGAGATCCCAGCGGACAATGGCAGATGATGCCCCCGGCGTTTTCATGCGGATGTGAATATAACCATATTCTGAAGCGGGTAATTCAAATGCGCTGCTCCTCAGTGATGGAAATGCGCCGACAGCGACGGCAGAGAGAACACCATCTCCGACCTTTAGACTATCAAAATTTGCATTCACTTCCCAGCCTTCAAAGTTGGTTTCCTCATTGAATTCCCAGGATATGCCAATTTTTTGCTGTGGAAAGATCGAACCGTTAGTTACACAGAAAATTCCAATGATCAGCACAAAATACCTTGCCGTCCGTTTCATTTTTTCCTCGCTTTGCGTTGTGGATTATTTCGGTGCTGTGTCGAAAAGTTGTGGAAATTCAAAATAAATTTTTTGAAAGTAGATCGTTCGGATTGTTTTTTTGTATGCAAATTTTAAATTGCTGCAATGCCAATGAAATCTATCCCGACTGAATCAATCTCTTCCTCTTGCTTCATCGAATGTTGTAAACCAGGAAATGATTTTTCTGATCTAATTTATAGTTTTTTCATAAACTTCATAGCGTCATTTTCTACTCTGATGGACAAGAAAATGGCCAATCAAGTCAGCACCGTAGCGGCTTATAACACTGCGATTTGACTGGCCAATTTAATGCATGATGTGCTTGTGCTTATCCTGGCAATTTGATTTTTTTCAAATTTCAGCCTCCGTTTGCTTTATTTAAAAGCAAGAATGTTTTCTGCTGAATGGACATTATGCTGCTTCGAAACAAGATAAATTTAGTGGATTCCAATAGAATGAAAACGGGAAAATTATGCGAATTTACCAGAATGTGTATTATGCGTTGAAAGCAGGTGTTATGTGTTGGCTTGTGAACTTGTGCCTCTGGCAAATCGGGATTGGCCAGGAGAATCAGCCGAGTATCCGTCCAAATATTCTGTTTATCATGTCAGATGATCACGCCAGACAGGCCATCAGCAGCTATGACAGCACGCTCATTCGCACGCCGAATCTCGATCGGTTGGCGCAGGAAGGCATGCGTTTTACCAACAGTTTTGTCACCAATTCCATCTGTTCACCCAGCCGGGCTGTACTTCTGACAGGGAAATACAGCCATAAAAACGGTCTGCGGGACAATCGAGATACCTTTGATGGCAGCCAGCAGACAATGCCAAAACGCATGCGCGCCGCCGGCTACCAGACCGCGATTATCGGGAAGTGGCATTTAAAAAGTGAGCCAACCGGTTTCGATACCTGGGATGTGTTGAAAGGGCAGGGGCAGTATTACAATCCGCTCTTTCTCAATCCGGATGGCAAAAGGCAGATTGAAGGTTATGCAACGGACATCATCACCGACCTGGCTATCGAGACGCTGGAAAATCGGAATAAATCGAAGCCATTTTTGCTTTTGGTGCATCACAAAGCCCCACATCGTAACTGGGTGCCCAATCTCAAACACCTTGATAAATTTAAGGATACACAATTCCCATTACCGCCAACGTTTTTTGACGATTATAAAAATCGTGCTGCAGCCGCGCAAGCCGACATGCGTATCGATGACATGTTCTTGTATTCAGATTTCAAATTACAGGATGAAGACTTTGCAGTTGAAACCGGCTCCGGCGGTAAAGGCTCGGCGGTACCGCGATTGAAATTAAATTACCGGGCAGAACTAAACGACGAACAACGCAAAATCTGGGATGCGCATTATGACCAAATGCGTGCGGAGTTCCGTGAAGCAAAACTGACCGGAAAAGATCTGCTGGAATGGAAATACCAGCGTTATATGCGTGATTACCTGCGCTGCATTCTTTCGGTAGATGAGAATGTCGGCCGCTTGCTGGATTATCTTGATGCCAACGGAATGGCAGAGAATACACTTGTTGTTTACACCTCGGATCAGGGATTTTACCTTGGCGAACACGGCTGGTACGACAAACGATTCATGTATGAGGAATCGCTGAGCATGCCTTTGTTAATCCGCTATCCCCGCGAAATTAAAGCTGGTCAAGTTTCGCACGATATCGTGCTCAATCTCGATTTTGCCGCCACCTTTCTCGATTTTGCAGGTGCTGCAATCCCAGATGATATGCAAGGCGAATCATTCCGGGCCATTTTGCAAGGCAAGACACCAATTAACTGGCGGTCCTCGATGTATTACCACTACTATGAATATCCTCACGGCTGGCACATGGTGAAACGGCATTATGGTGTGCGCACAAAGCAATATAAGCTCATTCATTTTTATAATGATATCGATACATGGGAGTTGTATGATTTGCGAACCGATCCGATAGAGATCAATAATCTAATCGGTGATCCGGATTATGCAGGCGTAATTGATGCGCTGAAGGTGGAATTGCAGCGGTTGCAGGGGAAATATGAGGATCGGGTTGAATGATATCCCATAATAATGATCAGTACATATGATATTTCCAAAATTCTTCTCGTACTCCTGCTCGATCTCGTAATCGTACTCGGTTTTTAAATTCGAGAACGATTACGAGAATCAATTTCTACTAAAATATGTGACAATTCCAAAACTTCAACTTACCATATGAAGGCTGATATTATTCGATGGCAAATTAACGAGCAATTTGCGGAAATCCGTAAAATGATATTTGAATCCGACAGTGAAAGCATTGACAAAATCCATCATAAAATGAATGTACTCACGAATACGCATAAAACCCGTGTCCGGACTTCCTGCCCAGATGACCCGCAGCCACCATTTTTCGCAACAGGGGACAAGGGCGGTACTTGTCGTCACCAAGCTGGGAATGCAGCACATGCATGATGTGCAGGCAGACATCGAGTCCGATAAAATCTGCAAGAACCAACGGTCCCATCGGGTGCGCCATACCCAGTTTCATCACAGTATCGATTGCTTCCGGTTCAGCGACACCCTCCATCACGCAAAAAATTGCTTCGTTTATCATCGGCATGAGCACGCGGTTGGAGACGAAGCCCGGGAAGTCGTTCACAGCCACTGGTTCCTTGCCCAGCTTGCGGCTCAATTCCATGATTTCATCAAAAATTACATCCGATGTTGCCAGTCCACGAATGACTTCCACCAGTTTCATCACGGCTACCGGATTGAAAAAATGCATGCCGATGACTTTATCGGGTCGATTGGTTACCGCGGCAATTTCTGTTATGGAAATCGAGGATGTGTTGCTGGCCAAAACAGTCTCTTGATCACACAATTCATCCAGTTTTTTGAAGAGCTCTTTTTTGATGTCGCTATTTTCTGAGGCCGCTTCCACAACGATTTGTGCGCTTGCTGCTGTTTTCAGATCTGTACTGGTTTGAATTCGTGCCAGCGTGCTTTTCACATCTGCTTCAGAGATGAGTTCTTTCTTTAATTGCCGCTGTAAATTTTTCTCAATCGTCGACAGGGCTTTTTCCAATGCTGGCGCGGAAATATCCACCAATTGCACGGCATACCCATTCGCAGCAAAAACATGGGCAATGCCATTGCCCATAGTGCCGCTACCGATAACGGCTACTTTTTTTATGTCCATGATTTCTCCTGAAATTTAACCAACCATAACTGTTCGTAGTTCAGAGCGTTGCTCTGACTACGTGCCTTTTATATCCTCTCCACAATCATCGCTGCCGCCTCGCCACCGCCGATGCAAAGCGTCGCTAAACCGAAGCGCTTTTGCTGCTGTTCCATCGCATACAGCAGCGTCGTCAAAATGCGTGAGCCGCTGGCACCGATTGGGTGACCGAGCGCTACGGCGCCACCATGGATGTTAACTTTTTCTGCCGGAATGGAAAGCTGGTCCATAGCCACCATTGTCACGACTGAAAAGGCTTCGTTGATTTCAAACAGATCGATTTCGTTTATGCTCATATCAGCGCGATCGAGGGCTTTTTTCATCGCATCAACCGGAGCTACGGTGAACCATTCCGGTTCCCGCGCTGCGGATGCGTGCGAAATGATGCGTGCCTGCGCTTTTACGCCCTCGCGTTCGGCCACATCTTCTGCCAGTACAATCATCGCAGCAGCGCCATCGTTGATTTTCGATGCATTGGCGGCGGTCACCGTGCCGTCTTTGTCGAAAGCAGGCCGCAGCGATGGCATCTTTTCGAAATTGGCTCGTCCGGGCTCGTCATCCACTGAAACCAGCACCGGATCGCCTTTGCGTTGCGGAATTGTGACAGGTGTGATTTCAGCAGAAAATGCGCCATTGGCAACGGCAGTTTGCGCCTTTTTGTAGCTGTCAACTGCAAATTCATCCTGTGCTTCACGGCTGTAGTTGTATTCACGGGCGCACAATTCGGCTGCGTTGCCCATATGAAAGTTGTTGTATACATCCCACAATCCGTCGTTTATCATGCTGTCGATGACCGTGCCGTTTCCGAGGCGATAGCCGTTGCGCGCCTTGTCCAGCATGTACGGCGTCTGACTCATATTTTCCATGCCGCCGGCCACGACGATGTCGGAATCGCCGGTTGCGATGGCCTGTGATGCCAGCATTACCGATTTCAAACCACTGCCACAAACTTTATTGATTGTCATGCATGTCACGGATTTCGGCAATCCTGCACCGATTACGGCTTGTCGAGCCGGCGCCTGACCGAGTCCGGCGGAGAGCACACATCCCATAATCGCTTCGTCGATTTTGTCACCCGTAAGACCGGCGCGGGCAACAGCCTCTTTTATCACGATGGAACCGAGTTCAGTCGCTTTGACACCAGCAAGTGAGCCATTAAAAGCACCAATCGCCGTACGGTTTGCGCCGGCAATAACGGTTTTGCGTAAATTTGACTTCATGCATAACTCCTGTTTTTATGTGTGATCGTCTGTTGAGATGATCAGAATGTGTACATTATTAGTTGCAAATTTTAACCACGAAATACGCTGAATACGCGAAAAATTTTTCGTGTAGTTCGCGTGTTTCGCGGTTCTGAAAGACCTATCATTTATTGAAGATTTACATTTTCCAGGACCCAATTTTTCCCATCCTTCGAAACATAACCCGCGGTTGGCTCGGCAGCGTGCTCGAAAACGAGTAACCATTTCTCGTCTGCAGCTTGTTGCAAGAATTTTGGCTTTGCGTCCATTACATCTAACGGAAAGAGATCATAGCCCATGATGTAGGGTGTTTTAAGATGAGATGGTGTTGGGATGAAATCACCGAGAAAAAAGATGATGCCGTCACCTGTATTGATTTTTACTATGCTGTTATGGGCAGTGTGCCCACCAACGACGAGCGATTCGATACCGGGCAGTACTTCGGTGATGCCATCGAGTAGATGGAATTTCTTTGTATCCAGTAATGGCAACCAATTTTCAGGAATATAGCTTGCACGACTGCGGGCATCCGGATTTTGTGCACTGCAATATTCGCCTTCCTGCACATAATAATCTGCATTTGGAAATGTTGCAACAAGTTCGCCATTTTCAATCATCGTATTCCAACCTATATGATCAAAATGCATGTGTGTCATGATCACTGTTGTGATATCTTCTCTGTCTATTCCTTTAGGAACGAGTTGGTCGAGTAATGTTTTGTCCCGTTTAAGGCCATACATACGAGCGAATTTTTCATCGAATTTGTTACCGATTCCCGTATCGATGAGGATTTTTTCATTCCCCCGTTCGAGTAGCAAGCAATTCAATCCCAGAAGAATACGGTTTTGCTCGTCTGCAGGATTGAGTTTGTTCCACAATGCCTTTGGTACAACGCCAAACATTGCACCGCCGTCGAGACGGAATTGCCCATCGGAAACAATGGTTATGTTGAATGATCCTATTTGCATGATTGTTCCTTAAAATTGAAGTATGTAGTACAGCCTTCAGGCTGATTTTTTTCAAGCTGAAGCTTGAACTACATACGATCCTGCTTACCTGGTTTCTTTTAATACATGTTTCGAAATAACCAGCCGCAGCACTTCGCTCGTGCCTTCGCCGATCTCTGTTAGTTTCGTATCACGGAAGATGCGCTCGAGCGGGTATTCGCGAATGTAGCCGTAACCACCCAAAATCTGAATGGCTTTGGTGACACCACGCATGGCGGCTTCGCTGGCGAATAGTTTGGCCATGGCTGCCTGTTTCGAATACGGTTTCCCTGCATCCCGCAGGCGAGCGGCCTGATGCACCAACATACGCCCGGCTTCCAGATCTGTTGCCATATCAGCCAGGTACCATTTGATCGCCTGAAAATTGGCAATTGGTTGACCGAAGGCTACGCGTTCTTTGGCATAAGCAGCGGCATGTTCCATTGCTGCCCGTCCCAATCCGACCGCCATGGCGCCGATGCCAATACGGCCGCCGTCGAGGGTTTTCATCGCCTGCGGGAAGCCCATATTTTCTTCGCCAAGTAAATATGTTTTCGGAATGCGCACATTGTCGAGGGCGATCTGTCGCGTATCGCTGGCTCGCAGTCCCATTTTGTCTTCCTTTTTACCGGGGATAAATCCCGGCGTTTCTTTTTCGACGATAAACATGCTAATCCCTTTTACACCGAGATCAGGCTCGGTTTTCGCCAGTACGACAAACACGTCAGCGTAGCCACCGTTCGTCACCCATTGTTTCGCGCCGTTGAGCACATAGTCATCGCCATCTTTTTCCGCACGGGTGAGCATCGCTCCTGAGTCGGAGCCGGAACCCGGTTCGGAGAGACAAAACGCGCCGATTTTGTTTCCGCTCAGCAAGTCAGGCAGGTATTTCTTTTTTTGTTCTTCAGTACCAAATAGATTTATGGGCGTTGAGCACAGGGATACATGTGCTGCAATAGTGAGCGCCGTGGAACCGCAGCCAGCGGCAATTTCTTCCATCGCCAGTGCAAAGGAAAGCATGTCGAAATCAGCGCCACCGTATTTTTCACTGAAAGGGATGCCAAGAAAGCCGAGTTCACCCATTTTTTTCATGTTCGCCATTGGGAATTCGCAGCTTTCGTCGATTTCTGCGGCACGGGGGGTAATTTCATTTTCTGTAAATTCGCGCACCGTATCGCGCAACATCAATTGCTCTTCTGTGAAATCGATCATTTGTTACTCCAATTCATTTAAATATAACCAACCATAGTTATAAAAAAGTGTACCTGGCTGTTCGTTTATCGCCATTTCGGTTGATAATTTTTTTTCCAACAGCCATTTTTAAATCCCGACTTGCTGTTGC
>QQUM01000168.1 GCA_008501545.1 Calditrichota bacterium | reverse complement strand
TGCATTCATGCTGCCGGTGGCTACACCACCCAACGCCACCATCTACGGCAGTGGCAAAATCACGATTAGTGAAATGATGCGCGCTGGCATCTGGCTGAACATAATATTCATATTCATCATAACAGCTCTTGTTTATATGCTCTCACCATTCGTATTTGGTTTTGCGGTGAAGTAGTTTTTTTTTATTTGTAAAATTTTGTTTTGTCGCATTTTTTAGAAAATGTCCTGTCGCAACATCCTGAAACAGTGAAATACGAGAGTGTAATTTTACGCTTCGAATCAGACCCACCGGTGTTTCAGGCCTGCCTGCATAAATAGATGAATTGGATCTGGATAATATGGCATTCTAATTGCGTGACGATTTCCCGTCTCTTTTTTCAATGTGAAGACTACTCGAAATTTTTTCATAAATAATTTTTTTACTGGATTGACACCATGAAGCGACAACAAAAATTATATAACAGGCTTCTTTTAAGTCTGGCACTGATTGCACTCACCGCTTTTCCCATGTGTGGGCTGCATTTATCCCGCACGTCCTATTTTACCGAAGATCAGCAAAAGCATGACGATGATGATGGCTACATTATGTTTTCTGAAATGGATGACATCGATTCGATGCAGGTTGCGGAAAATGTAAGCATGCAGCGTTTACGTGAAATTATGGAGGTCGAACGACAGAAAACGCCAAGGCAGGCATATGTTGTTCAAAAGAAAAAGCCGTCCACAGTGAACCGGGTTGGAAACACACTTGTCGATGCACAGCATACGAAATTATCCACAGTAAAAATGGATGACGTGTCTGCAATTGCCGTACGCAAAAAGCCGGTGAAAGGAAAAAGACAATATAAACGTCCGCCAGTGCTGGAATTTGCACCATTGTATAAAAAAGCCGTGGATCTGTATTACAGCCAGCATTATGTGGAGGCGATTGAAACATTCCGGACGCTGCTGGAATTCAATTCAGCGCATCCACTTGCAAACCAGTGCCAGCACTGGATAGGGGAAGCCTATTTTGCCATGGGTGCTTTCTATGCTGCAGTGGTCGAATACGAAAAAGTCGCTTTGTTTCCGCATGCTGTAAAATCAGCAGAAGCCAGGCTTATGATCGGGATAGCATTGTTCCGGGTTGGTGAGAATAATCTCGCTGAACAGGAACTGGAAGGCATTCTTGCAAGCAACGAAAAAATGTCGGTTCAAATTACGGCCCAGCGCTATTTACGAAAAATTTCGCAAGCTTAGATCGAATGTGGGATAGGGATGTGCTTGCATTGGATGTTTGATTTAAGCCTTTGCGACCATTTTCGCGATAATGGCTTTCGTGTCATCCCCTTCGTTCAAAAGCATGTCGATGATCGATAATTCAGGAATAAATTCATCAAATTGTTGGAAGTAGGGGATGGAATGCAGCTGCATGTATTTTAAATTCAGATGCTGTAAATCGAGCTTGTTTTTTTCGAGATAGTTCCGTAGTTGCACTTCAACTAAATATGTATCACAGTTGATTTGTTTTCCCCATTCCGATATCCAGGCTGCCCCATCACTGCTCGTATCCAATTCAGATGTCTTTACAAATTCGCACGTAACGGACAATTCTTTTTGCAGAAAATCGATCCATGCAAGATTTAAATCGAGAAGGAAATTGTAACTTCTCTCATAGATTTTATGGATGGCCAGATCATATTTTTCGAAGTAGGCTGCGTTCTTATAGTTTACAACCAGGCTTTTCCAGTGCTTCTGGCGCCATGAAATTGTATTGTTGATGCGGATATCTTTTATACTTTGAATACCGCGGCTGCGGGTTAAAACAGGAATTGTCAGCCATTGTGCGCCACTTACCGTTTTGATCCGGCAGCGATTTATCCTGGATTTGGTCACAAACTGGACGTCATCTGCCAGTAACAGCGTGGATGCGTGCATCGCTTTCGCCCAGAATAGTGCATCTGGAAGAAATTCGGCTTTGTGGGCAGCGAACATCATAATTGCACATTGTCCAATATGATGATTTTCGCCGAAGTATCCTGCAGACGTTGCATGGATTGGTTGCCGCTCGTCACCAGAAAACAATCAATTCCAATGGCTTCGGCAACTTCAAAATCATGTATTGTATCCCCGATGAGTGCAATTTTTTCAGGTGGTTGGCCGATATCCTGCAGCAATCTTTTTCCTTCAGCGATTTTGCCGTCTCCCCGGTGGTTTTCAGCACCAACGACAAATTGAAACAAGTGCTGAATTTGAAAACGTTGCAGCGAGTCATCCAGGTATGCCTGCTTGTAAGCGGATAAAACCGATTGCTGTTTTCCTTCCCTTTCCCAGTGATAAAGAAAATCACGGCAGGCCGGATGCAGTTCACAAGCGTGTTTCCGCGCTTCGTACTCCTGCATGAATTCCATACTCACCTCATCGAACGAACTTTCAGTCCAATTAAAGCCTAGTGTTTTATAAAAGTCCAGCAACGGAAAACCAAAAATTTCCTGGTGCCTTTTGGGTGTGAGTTCAGGTAAACTTTCTCGCTGCAAGTGCTCGTTCATTATCTGTATATTCATCGATACATCGTTGATGAGTGTGCCATTCCAGTCCCAGATTAAGTGTGCGTATTTTGTAAAGTCGTTTTTATCGAACATAATTCATTTCTAATTTTTAAAAATATGCCATGTATTCGTTGTTTTGTCTTAAAAACTGCCTCGCAATAAATGTGGAAAGAGCGCCAAAATACCAAAGCGGATAAAACGGCCCGCTAATCCCGATGCAAAAAAACGTGTGAAATTGAGTTTAAGCATGCCTGCAAGAATACTGACGATATAGAAGGGTGGAAATCCGACAGAAGCACTTAAAAAGATAAATGCATCAGAACGCCCTTGCCAGCGTTGAAATTTTTCCTCAACTTCGGCTAGTTTAGCTTCATATTTTCCCATGGGCATTTTTATCACACCGCGTCCGGCATAAAAAAGCATGCCTTTGGCGATCATTTGTCCCAGTGCGGCAACGAATCCGATCTGCCAGACGATGTTGTCTTCGGACATGGCCGCCACACCAATGACGATAGCCTCCGCATTGACGATGGGGATAAAACCACTGATAAAAGAGAGTATAAACGTCGAAATATAAATGTTTTCCGGCGTTATGTATTGTTCAAAATTCATGTCTGTTCAGTTTCCAGGAAATCCATTTTTCTTAAGATTTTTGAGAGTGCGATGAGTGGCAACCCGATAATTGCGGTCCAGTCATCACATTGGATAGATTCAAAAAGCGCGATTCCGGCGCCTTCGATTTTATAGGCGCCTGCACAGGCCAAAGGCATTTCCAGTTTGATATAGTGCATAATCTCTCTATCGGTTAAATCTTCTCGGATGCGCAGGCGTGCTGTGTTGAGCGTGGACTCACTGTTTCCGGTCTTTGAATCGATGACATGAACCGCGGTGTGCAGTTGATGCTCTTTTCCACGCATGCGTTGCAATTGTTCAAATGCCTTTTCGATACTACCCGGTTTACGCAATACATCATTCCCAAGCGCAGCGACTTGATCCGAGCCGATGATAAGGGCATTTTCAAATTGTTTTACTACGGCTTCCGCTTTTTGGCGTGCAAGCCGTAGTGCCATTTCAGAAGGTGATTCACTTTCCTCTTCTTTTTCGTTAATCTCCGGCGCGACCGTGACAAACGGCACGTTTAAACGCTGCAGCAATGTCGCTCGGAAAGGCGAAGTTGAGGCCAAAACCAGCTGTTTTTTCATGTGGCTTTTCCGTTATGCCCAGAAGGAGGCAGGCTACAGATGTCCGCAATGCAAAAACTTGTAGCCCAGGCCCTTGCGGTCTTATTGTATGAGAATATTTTGGCTTTTCATTTCTTCATTGAACTTTTGACACTACCTGCGAACTAACTTTGCGAATACCCTGAGCGAATCCGGCAAATAAAGCCTGAATAAGCGTCCAATTGCCTTTAAGCCCTTGCCGCAAGATAAAAATGACCGACCCGAGTAATATAAAAAACGGCATGGTCAACCAGTGGTACCAGCGTGCGTAGCGCCGGAAAAATAGCAAGCTGTGCGCGGTTCGTAGTTTTATTTTTAACGGTGTTAAGCCACCACCGCTGAAAGACGACACTTTGTGCCACAGTTTGGCTTTTGGAACGTAGCGTAGTTTGTATCCAGCGTGACGGATTCGCATGGAAAGATCGGCATCTTCCACATAGCTGGGGAAGAAAACTTCATCGAACAGGCCGACTTTTTTTAGAACACTTGCGCGAATCAGCAGCGCGCAACCGGTGATGTAATCGGATTCCTGAACATGTTCATTTTCGTATGTGTCTATCATTCGGATGTGCCGGTGTGTGGTCAGACCGGTAAAAAAATTGATGTTGCCACCGGCGAACCAGATTTTATCGGGTTCATCGTAGTAATAGATTTTTGCTCCCAGTGCACCAGAGGATTTTTCATCTAGGCCGACGTCCATTAGTTCGCTTAATAAATTTTTGTCGACAACAATATCATTGTTCAGTAAAAAAATCCAATCAGCGCCATTGTTGAGTGCGTATTCCATTCCGACATTGTTGCCGCCACCAAATCCGAGATTGCGCCCGGTTTCCAGCAATTCAATATCGGGAAATCGTTCGCGAATAAATCCGGGAGAGCCGTCACTGGAGCCGTTATCGACGACGAGTGTACGGAAATTGGCATACGTCATTTTTTGAATCGAGGAGAGAGCTTCTTCGATGACACTCAGGCCGTTCAGATTCAGAACGATGCAGTAAACGAGCGGTGAATGGGATGGATGCGTCATAGTTGGTAAAATGAACCACGAATTACACGGATTGCACGAATTTAGCCTATCATAACCACCATGATGAATAATTCTTTTCAGCAAAATGGCCAAAATTTGAAAGCGCATAAAATAATGAGAAAATAGGCGATTCACAACAGGAGAATAAAATTGCATTTCTGCTGATGCGAAGTTGCTTTTCCGTGGTGAATTTTATATACTGCCATCTTTTCGAATAACAGCTGATCGTCAGCGATACAGCACCTGTAATTTTTTAACTGAAGATGATGTCATGAAAATAGAAATTTTGGTTGACTCGGACGTTTTTTGGGAAGATTTGCAAAAAGAGATACTGGATGCAAAAGAATGTGTACTTGGGCAAACCATGTCCTTTGAAGGGGATGAAGTTGGACGGATGTTTTCCGAAACCATCATACAATCTGCCGCGAAAGACAAGCGCCTTTTGCTCGATTCTTACATTCGTGCCATTATTAATGACCGATTTCTCTATTCTGTCAAAAGCCGGAGAGATGATGCGTTAATGGCGGAGGTTCGGGCAACAAATGAGCTGATTGAAGAAAACAGGCGAGCTGGCATTCAAAGCAAATTTACGGAGCCACTGGGTTTTCTTTTCCACAAAATTTCCATGCGCAATCACAAAAAACTGGTGATTATCGATGACCGGATTGCCTATATTGGTGGCATTAATTTCTGTGACCACAATTTTTACTGGCATGATATGATGCTGCGCATCGAGGAGCTGGAAATCGTCGCCTATTTGAAGCGGGATTTCGAATTGACCTGGGCTGGAAAAAATGTTGGCGTAGTGAAAAAATTTGGCGATTTCACTTTAATTACCCTGGATAAACGAAATAACGAGAAACTTTTTCAGCCTGTCTTTAATGTGATTGAGGCCGCCCAAAGCAGTGTTTTCGTTGAAAGTCCTTACCTCACTTTTCCTTTTATTGATAGGTTGCGGGCTGCGGTAAAACGCGGCGTTGAAGTGACGATTTGCAGCCCGGATGCGAATAACTGGGGATTGATGCGCAAATACATGCTCTGGGAAGCCAGGCGTTCCGGATTTGATTTGCAGCTTTACCAGGGGAAGATGTCCCATCTTAAAGGGATGCTCGTGGATGAGAAAATATTAATTGTTGGATCAACGAACTATGATTTTCTCAGCTACAGGACGCACATCGAAAATATTGCTATCATATGTGATGCAGGATTGGTCGAGCAATTTCGTGAAAAAGTGATCAAGCCGGATATCGCAAACTCACGCACGGCGACAGCAGAAGAACTGCAAACTAATGGCTGGTTATCTTATGGAAGTATGAAACTATTGGAACAAATCTCCAGAGTACTGAAATTTTTACCCTGAAGTGTCGAAACATAGGCCAGTACATAAAAAATGCACTAATTTTTTTTCTATTAATTGCGCATTTTGTATCGCTGTTTGTACTTTTTCAACGAAATTTGGTTGATAGCCAATCGCTTTGATTTACACTTCCTCTTTGTTTTAAAAAGGCAAGTACAGCACTGCTTCATTATGATTTCAACAGATTGCTTGCCGTATTTTGGAGAATACCGCCTTGCATTGAATATACTTCCTGCACTACAACGCAGGGCGGCGTACTCCAAATTTAGTCCTCACCCTTTAATTTGACCACTTCCCCGAACAATAAACTTGCTACTTGTCAATGCTTCCAATCCCATTGGACCGCGTGCGTGCAGCTTTTGTGTCGAAATACCAATCTCTGCACCAAATCCGAATTCGAATCCATCGGTAAAGCGTGTGCTGGCGTTGACATACACAGCGGCCGCATCAATTTCAGCGAGAAAACGCTCAGCCGCCGCGACGTTTTGTGTAACGATGGCCTCTGTATGCAAGGAAGTATATTTGCGAATATGGTCGATCGCGGCATCGAGGGATGGAACAACCTTCACTGCCAGAATCAAACTTAGAAACTCTTCACCCCAGTCGCTTTCCACGGCACGTTTTGCTTCAGGGAAAGCCGCGCAGGTTTTTTCACATCCACGAATTTCAACACCTTTATCTGCCATCGTCTGCAGAATTTCCGGTAATAATTTTGCCGCATGATCTTCATGCACAAGCAATGTCTCCATGGCATTGCAGACGCTGGGTCGCTGTGTTTTGGCGTTAACCGCAATATTGTGGGCCATTTTTTCTTCGGCACTGGCATCGATGAACACGTGGCAATTGCCGACGCCTGTTTCGATCACCGGTACAGTGGCGTTTTGCACGACACTTTGGATCAAACCGGCGCCTCCGCGCGGGATCAGTACATCGATCAGGCCGTTGGCTTTCATCATTTCTGCTGCTTGCGTGCGATCTGTGCTTTCAACCAGTTGAATGCTGTTTTCAGGTAAGCCGGATTCCACAACCGCTG
>QQUM01000009.1 GCA_008501545.1 Calditrichota bacterium | reverse complement strand
GAAATTCTCTCGACTCGATTCGCTGCTTTACCGGAAGGATTACGGACCCGACCGACCCTCATGTGGAATGTGAAAAATAACGGAAGCACGAATCGATTGCTGGATGTCAGTTATTTAACGAATGGTTTGAGTTGGCATGCAGAGTACGTTGGAGAATTGGACCAAAGTGACGAAGAACTTACACTGGCTGGCTGGATTTCAGTCGATAACCGCAGCGGCAAAAATTATAAAGGTGCGGTACTTAAACTGGTTGCCGGAGATATCAACCAAAACAGATTCCGTCCGGAACTGGCAAAAACGACACGCATGCTCGGTATTGCCGCAGAGGCTGCAGTCGTCGAAAAACCTTTTTTTGAATACCATCTTTATTCATTGCAAAACCCAACGGACGTGCGCAATAATCAAATAAAACAAGTGACATTTATCGAACCAGCACACACGAAGATCGAAAAACAATTTGTGTACGAGGGAAACCGCGATTCGCGTAGTGTCGCTGTTCGGATCAAACTACGCAATAGTGAAAAATCCGGCCTTGGAATGCCTTTACCTGCAGGTGTTGTGCGGATTTACAAAGCAGACACGGATGGAAGCAAAATCTATCTCGGCGAGGATAATTTAAAACACACACCAAAAGACGAGGACATCATCCTCAATATTGGCAACGCGTTCGATCTGATCGGTGAACGCAAAGAATTGTTCAATAACAAGCTTTCGAAACGCAGCAATGAGCGTGGAATTGAAATCAGCGTGCGTAACCATAAAGAGACTGCAGTGAAAGTTCTCATCATCGAGCGTTTTCAGGGTGATTGGAGAATTACAGAATCGACACCGGATGTATTTGAAAAAACTGCAAAAAAAGCTGAATGGCTCCTGAAGGTTCCAGCAGACGGCGAAGCCAAACTGAATTTTGTCATCCGTTCTCAGTGGTAAATTATTTGAACATATGCCAACATTAAATTCAATTGATATTCGTTTTGTAAAAGGTGTTGGTGAGAAACGGGCGCTGCTGTTCAAGGAGCATGGCGTCCGCACGCTTGAAGATATGGTCTTCCTTTTTCCGCGTCGTTATCTTGACCGAACAACAGTGAAACCGTTGCGCCTGGTTCAAGAAGGAGAAGAAACGACAGTCCTTGGGCAGATCACTAAAGTTGAAGAAATTCGTGGCAAGCGAGCGCGTTTTATTGCGACGGTGAGTGACGGCAGTGGTTTTATTCAATGTGTTTGGTTTAAAAGTTTACATATATGGCGTCGCCTGTTTAAAGTTGGCGACAGCTTCGCGTTCTTTGGAAAAATTGGTTATTTTCGTGGTTTGCAACTCGTGCATCCGGAGTACGACCGGATCGATTCCGACGGCAACTGGAATTCGCTAAATACCGGGACAATTGTTCCTGTCTATCCTTCAAGTGAAAAACTGAGGATGGGTGGTTTACACAGCAGAGCGCTGCGGCGTTTGATTCAAAGCACCCTTGAACTCTATGATGAACTCATCAATGAAACACTTCCGCAGACGTTGATGAATAAACATCAATTTATAAGTCTAAAGGATGCTTTGCGAATTATTCATTCACCCGATTCACATGAAGAATTACTTGCTGCCCAGCACCGGCTTAAATTTGATGAATTCTTTTATCTTGAGCTTATCCTGGCATTACGCCGCCAAAAAATGCACACACTGGCGAAAGGTATTGCCTTTGAAGATGTTGGCGATAAAACCAGGCAATTGATAGAAAGCCTGCCATTCGAGTTAACTGAAGCACAAAAGCGTGTCTGCCGGGAAATCTGGGAGGATATGCGCAGTCCAATGGTCATGAATCGCCTTGTGCAGGGTGATGTTGGCTCCGGTAAAACAATGGTTGCACTCATCGCGATGTTAATGGCCGTTGAAAATGGCTACCAGGCTGCGATCATGGCGCCTACCGAGATATTGGCTGAGCAGCACTTTCGGAACATCGACGGATTACTGCAGGAAATCGGTGTGCGAACTGTCCTTCTTTTAGGTGGACAGAAGAAAAATGTTCGGGAACAATATCTCGGTGAAATCAAAACAGGAATGGCACAGGTTGTCGTGGGAACCCACGCCTTAATTCAGGAAAGTGTAGAATTTGATAAGTTGGGCATAGCCATCATCGATGAACAACACAGATTCGGGGTGGCACAGTGTGGTGAATTGCAAAAGAAAGGCGCTCGCCCCGATGTCCTGGTCATGACGGCAACCCCTATTCCGCGTACGCTGTCGATGACAGTTTATGGCGATCTGGATGTCTCAATTATTGATGAATTACCAAAAGGCAGAAAACCAATACGCACTGTCTGGCGTCCTTCTACTAAGCGCAAAGAAATTTACCATTACATTCGTGATGAACTGGTGCAGGGAGCACAAGCCTACATCGTTTTTCCACTTGTGGAAGAATCGGAAAAGATTGATTTACGTGCTGCGACTGAGTTCTATGAAAAAGTAAAAACTGGATTTTTTGATCAATTTGAAGTTGGTTTGCTGCATGGCCGTATGAGCTCTGCAGAAAAAGATGCAGCTATGACAGATTTCAAATCGGGAAAAACGCATGTCCTGGTTTCGACAACGGTTATCGAAGTTGGTGTCGATGTTCCCAATGCAACAATTATGGCAATAGAGCATGCTGAGCGATTCGGATTGACCCAGCTCCATCAGCTTCGTGGCAGGGTAGGGCGTGGTGAAAAAGAAAGTATCTGTATCCTCATTGCGGAAACACCTTTGAACAACGAAGCAAGAAGACGCATTAATACAATGGGTGAAACCAATGATGGATTTAAAATCGCCGAAGTTGACCTGGGAATTCGCGGACCGGGCGAAATGCTTGGAACGCGGCAGTCGAGATTACCGGAATTTCGCATCGGTGATATTGTTGCCGATGTGGATGTTCTCGAATTAGCACGCGATGAAGCCTTCCGAACCATTAAAGATGAGGTTGCGCTCCAGGAAACGATGAAACGTGCTGAAAGATGGGCGTTTTTCCACCGCTATTTACAGAAGCTTGAATATGCGAAGATAAGCTGATTTATTTGAATAACAGAAATTTATGAATCAATAGATGCAAAATTAAAGTCTGGATTGCATGTGTGGCCATGGTTTGTTACAGGTGTGAATAAAAAAGCAAGAAATTAAAATAATACAATAGAATCTCGGAGGAAAATTTAAATTGAGTCGTTTAAAAGATCCAAAATCAATTATCGGCGGTTTCGTGTTTTTGATTTCGCTGATTACCTATCTCAAAACGCTGGCACCGACAACGTCATTTTGGGATTGTGGTGAGTTTATCGCTACATCTTATATTCTTGGTGTGCCACACCCTCCGGGATCTCCATTGTTCATTCTCGTTGGGCGTCTGTTCTCTATGGTGCCGTTTGTAACAGATATCGGCTTGCGGGTAAATATGATATCACCAATTCTCAGTGCATTCGCTGCCATGTTTACCTATTTGATTATTGTTCGCCTTATGGAAATGTGGCAAGGAAAAGCGAAAACAGTCGAACAACAGATTATTCATTATGCAAGTGGTGCTATCGGTGCTCTGGCTTTTGCATTTTCTGATAGCCAATGGTTCAATTCTGTTGAAGCGGAGGTTTATGCCGCTTCACTGTTTTTTACTGCAATCGTCGTCTGGTTGATTTTAGTATGGACTGAGCAAAGTGAAGATCCCAAGTCAGATCGCTGGATACTTATAATTTTTTATATCATCGGTTTGGCGATTGGTGTTCACTTGTTGAATGTCCTTACACTGATAACCGTTTTTATGATTATTTATTTTCAGCGCAGAGAAATTTCAATTGAATCAGTACTTCTGTTCGGTGCATTTTCCGCACTCAGTTTTATTACTATTTATCCGGGGATTGTAAAAGGTATTCCATTCCTGTTGCATAATGTCGGCTTCCTGCCTGTATTCGCTGCGCCGGTGGTTCTCATCATAGCAATCTATTATACGCTGCAAAAACGCCAGCGCATTGCATCGCTTGTTTTAATGTCTTTGTTACTCGTCATTATTGGATATTCCACCTACAGTGCAATTTTTATTCGATCCACTTTGAATCCGGAAATCGATGAAAACGCGCCGGATACAACGGAAAAATTTGTTAAATACCTTAATCGTGAGCAGTATGGCGATTGGTCCATCTTCGATCGTAAATCAAGCCTTGAGAGATCGCCCAATGCACATCTTTACACTGCAAATCCCCGAACAGCCAGCTCTGCTGAAATCAACAAATTCTTCTGGGAATATCAGATACAGAAAATGTTCGTTCGTTATTTCGGTTGGCAATTTATAGGAAAAGGCGATGTGAGAGGTCCTGATGGGCTGATTGCAGATACAATCTCGTTCAGGGGATTACTCGGTTTGCCATTTTTATTGGGCTTGATCGGATTGCTGCATCACTTCTGGCGAGACTGGCGGCGCGCATCAGCGGTCATGGTGCTTTTCATCATGACGGGGGTAGCAATCGTAATTTATCTAAATCAAATCGACCCGCAACCCCGTGAACGGGATTATGCCTACACCGGCGCTTTCTTCGCCTTTGCCCTTTGGATCGGCATCGGGGCATCGGCAATAATGGAAAGTGTGCGCGATTTGCTCAAATTTGAAGAAGCAAAGCGTAAAAATATCATCGGGCTGATTTCGATTATTCTCTTGTTTGCCGTACCGGTGAATATGTTCTCTTTCAATTATTTTGAGCATTCACGCAGTGGCAATTATGTTGCCTGGGATTATTCGAAAAATATACTCGAAAGCTGCGATAAAGATGCCATTGTATTTACCAACGGTGACAACGATACTTTCCCGCTATGGTATTTACAAACCGTTGAAGGGATTCGCCGTGATATTCGCGTTGTCAATTTGAGTTTGTTGAATACCGGGTGGTATATTAAACAACTGCGCGATCAGGAACCGAAGGTGGCAATTTCACTTTCAGATAAAACATTAAATGAAGTGGCGCCGATTCCATGGGACAAGAAAAAGGCTGTGGCGGTTAAAGTCCCCGATGATGTGCTTGCCAAATGGAAAGATCCAGCCGCAATTACCGATGAAGATCGCGAAATGCGTTTCGTTGTCGAACCGACGCTCATGGGGCAGGGTATTCGTGTGCAGGATATCATGATTTTGCATATATTGTCGGAAAACAAATTCAAACGGCCGGTGTATTTTGCTGTAACCGTATCACCGGAAAACAAGGTTGGGCTCAACGAATATCTGCGTATGGATGGACTTGCTTTCCGTGTGCTGCCGGTTAAAAAATCATCTGCCGGAATCGATCCCGAAGTCCTCTCTGACCGTATCTTTGATAAATTCTCTTACCGGAATCTGGACAATTCTAATGTCTACTACAATGACAATATAAAGGCATTATTAGGAAATTATCGTTCAGCATTTTTACGACTTGCACAGTATCAATTGGAAAAAAATGATAAAGATTCAGCACTGACTACACTCGATTATATGGAAGAGAAGATTCCGGAAGAAGTTATTCCGACATCGGATTTTCGCTATAGCCTGATGATTGGCCAAATGTTTCAGGCCGCAGGACGTCCGGAACAGCTGAAACGCAGGTTGGACAAAGTGGCCTGGGATAAAAAAACACCGGTAAACGAGCGCGCCAGATTTATTTTTCTCTATTCACAGCAGTTGAACGACTATGAATCGGCTGTAAAATTGGCTAAAGAAATTGCACAATCAAACCCCGAAATGCGGCAAGCATACTACAGTTATCTCATTGACCTGTTACGGCAGGCTGGAGAACTGAACTATGGTACGGAATTGATAAATGAATGGCTCGCATTCGATGCGACAAATCCGACAGCAAATATGTTGAAACGTCAACTGGAAAATGCCCCGAAACCTGATTCTGCATTAATGCCGAATATTCAGCAGTAATCGGGAACAAGTTGATGCAACACAAGCCTCTTGTTAGCATAATCATACCGCATTACAACGGCGAGACGATTCTCATACGATGCCTGCAATCCCTCGCCGATTTTACAACCTATCCCCATGAAATCCTGTTGGTTGATAATGCTTCAACCGACAGGAGTGTCGGGAAAGCGCAAGCAATGTTCCCGCAAATTCAAGTTGTGCATTCCACTGAAAATTACGGATACGCAGGAGGCTGCAATCTGGGAATGACAGCAGCTGCCGGGGATTATTTTGTACTGCTCAACAACGATGCTGTCGTTACTTCCGGCTGGCTTGAGCAATTGATGAAATTCGCCATCGCTAATCCTGAGTACGGTGCGTTGCAACCGAAAATACTTTCAATCGATAACGATGGTTGGTTTGATTATGCTGGAGCCGCCGGTGGCAAAATAGATGTTTTTGGGTTTCCTTTCACACGAGGGCGTGTATTCTTTACGCTTGAGAAAGATGAAGGGCAATATGATGCGATTACAGATCTTTTCTGGGCAAGTGGAACATGTACATTGTTGAAACGCAGTGCCCTGGAAACAACCGGTCCGCTGGACATTGACTTTTTCGCCCACATGGAGGAGATCGATCTTGACTGGCGTCTCCATCTCGCTGGATTTAAAATTGGATTTGTGCCGGAATCCATTGTGAAGCATAATGCCGGATCGACTTTATCGCAGGAGTCGCCGCACAAGGTGTATCTCAACCATCGCAACAACCTGGAAATGCTGCTTAAAAATTACAGTGGCAAGCGATTGGCCGTCGTGCTCCCTGTCCGGTTGATTTTTCAGTTCCTTGCGATGCTGCAGACGGTCATAAAATCCGATCTGAAACAAACCTGGGCGATTACCCGAGCGATGAGTGCAGTCATGTTTCGACTCCCGCGCATTTGGGAAAAAAGAAGAAATGTGCAAAAAATGAGAGTGCGCAGCGATGCTGAAATCGCAGCAAACATGTACAAAGGAAGTATTGTCTGGCAGTATTTTGTCAAAGGGAATAAAACGTACGCAAACCTGAAATGAAACGTAAAATGAATAATTTTGAATTTGTGAATTGTCCTTTGTGTGGCAGTGATGAGAATGGTTTTTATTTAAAAACGCCGGACCGCTTCAATATCTCAGTTGGCGATTTTTACAACATTGTCCAATGCAGTACCTGTGAGCATGTGTATTTAAATCCACGACCGATTGAATCGACAAGTGGACAATATTACGAAGATGCATCTTACGCTCCACATATTTCAA
>QQUM01000465.1 GCA_008501545.1 Calditrichota bacterium | reverse complement strand
CCCGGGAAGACAGGGCAAGCAGATTTAGTAAAAGCTGTGCGAGCAGCTGGATTTGATGTCAAGCAGAATCTTATGCGTACAGTTATTAAAATTAGCGGCATGTCCTGTCAGGGCTGTGCTAACAATGCCGGCAAATTTCTAAGTAAAACACCGGGCGTAATCGAAGCGAATGTCGCAATTGCCAATGAGCAGGCCACAGTACTTTACGATGCTGACATTGCAAGCATACAGGACTTGCACCAGGCGATTGAAAACGCTGGCTATAAAGCACTCAAGCAGACATCGGAAGCACAGGAGACGATCTGGCAGGAACAGGAAACACGCCTGGCAGAATACAAAAAGTTGATGATCTGGGCGTGGGGTATCACCGGTCCGCTCATGCTGTTGATGTTTGCGGCGATGTTTGGTGGACTCATGATACCTTTTATGTCCGGTATCATGGTGCTGGCTGCGGCGCCGGTGGTTTTCTTAATCGGCAAAGACACGCATAGAAGTTCATTGCGTATATTGCGTCATGGCGGCACGAATATGGATGTGCTCATTTCACTTGGCGCAGTTGCCGCATTTGCGACAGGCATTGCAGCGCTCTTTCTGCCGGTTGCCAACTACGCTGCCATCGCGGCGATGATCATTTGTTTCCATATCACAGGTCGATTTCTCGAATTTAAAGCCCGTGGCCGCACGTCAACCGCGATTCAGAAACTAATGCAGTTGGAAGCAAAATCCGCAACTTTACTCCGTGGGGATGAAGAAATTGTTGTACCGATTGAATCGATTCAGACCGGCGATATTTTGTTAGTCAAACCCGGTGAGAAAATTCCAGCTGATGGTGAAGTTGTCAAAGGCCAAAGCAGCGTTGATGAATCGTTAGCGACCGGTGAATCTGCCGCTGTTGAAAAGAATGCCGGTGATGAGGTGATCGGCGCAACCATGAATATCGATGGTGTGCTGCGCGTCAGAGTTACACGAGTTGGTGCAGACTCCTTTCTGGCACAAATTATAAAGCTTGTTGAACAATGCCAGGGTTCGAAAGTGCCAATTCAGGCCTTTGCAGACCGGGTGACATCCATCTTTGTACCGGCAGTCATCGCATTGGCTGTTTTGACATTGGTCGGATGGCTCATTTTTGCAGACACATTTGCAGCTGTTGCTGCATGGGCGGGCCAATGGATTCCGTGGGTCAATCCACAACTTACCTCCGTTTCCCTTGCCATTTTCGCAGCGATTGCCGTTTTGGTCATCGCTTGCCCGTGTGCGCTTGGACTTGCTACGCCGACCGCTTTGATGGTTGCCTCCGGGATGGGGGCGGAACGGGGCATATTGATCCGCAACGGCGAGGCGATTCAGGCGATGCAACACATCGATACGGTGGTATTTGATAAAACCGGAACCCTCACCAAAGGGCAACCCGTTGTCGAAAGAATGATAACAACACAGAATGCCGACGAAAAATCCGTGCTGCAATTGGCCATAACCGCAGAAATCAATTCTGAACACCCGCTTGCTCAGGCGATTGTGCGGGCAGCGGACGCGCGTGGATTGAAACCGGAAGATACCTCGAATTTTAAAAATTTTCCCGGTCGTGGAATTGTGGCCACAATCGGCGAAGCGAATATTTGTGTTGGCAACAAACGGTTGATGGCAGAAAATGAAATTGCAATCGATGAGTTCACACAAATTCTTGAAGAATCAGCAAGCAAAGGACAAACCGTCGTTTTTGTCGCGAAAAATAAACAAGTACTTGGTCTGGTGTTGCTGGCTGATGCGGTGAAAGACAACGCGAAAGCTGCTATCATTGAGTTAAAAAAGAATGGCCTGCGGCCTGTCATGCTGACGGGAGATAATCAAAATACTGCACAAACTGTGGCGGCTCAACTTGGCATTGAGGATGTCATCGCGGATGTGTTGCCGCAAGATAAAGCTGACAAGATTAAGCAATTGCAGACGGATGGTTACCAGGTTGCGATGGTTGGCGATGGCATTAATGACGCACCGGCATTGACGCAAGCACAGGTCGGTATTGCTATCGGCACCGGCACAGATATCGCTATCGAAGCCTCGGATGTAACCCTGGTGGGCGGCGATGTGAGCGGCGTTTTGCGTACATTTAATTTATCGCGGGCCGCATTTCGAAAGATTAAACAGAATTTGTTTTGGGCTTTTATATATAATGTGCTCATGCTGCCTGTAGCCATGCTCGGACTTCTTCATCCGGCGCTTGCTGAGGCCGCCATGGCAATGAGTTCAATCAATGTAGTCAGTAATTCCCTGCGGTTGCGCAAAGTGAAGATTTAAATCGTTTTTTGTGGATTGGCGGGGTAGAATGAATTTTTATGGACAAGCGAAAGGGTAAATCACGTTTTCCTTGATTAAAACGACCGACGGTTACCAAACCCTGTTCAGTAGCGAATACCGGCAAAGCTACCATTCAAAACATGGCGCACGCAGTGAATGTGTGCACATTTATTTGCAGGCTTCAGGTGTTGCCCGGCGCCTGCAAAATGGTTTATCAACGACTGTGCTTGAAGTGGGATTTGGCACAGGATTGAATTTTCTGGTCACAAGCGCAATGGCAAGAAAAACAGGAACGCCATTGCGCTACGTCGGATTGGAAAAAAACTGGTTGCCTTCCAATGTATTTGAAGAATTGGACTATGCAGCCCATCTCCCTGAAATTCAAGATATCTGCCAGGCAATTTCCCTGGCAAAATTGCCGAGTGTCTCAGAAAACGAATTGAATTTTCATTTCACCCCGGCGATCGAATTGACTGTAATTTTCTCTGATGCGACAAAAATGAAAATCCCCTCATTGGGATATGATGCTGTTTACCATGATGCATTCAGTCCGGATGCCAACCCGGAATTATGGACACCGGATTTTTTTCATAAAATCAGGAAAACTTGTGAATCAGGTGCTGTACTCTCAACTTATTCATCAAAAATAACAGTGCAGCAAGCCTTGCGAGAAGCGGGATTTGTTGTAGAAAAAGTTCCGGGACCATGGGGAAAACGGGATATTTTAAGGGCAAGGGCTGAATAATGTAAAGGGAAGGATCCGGTTTTAAGATGTACGGATGTATGTTTAAAAATTATTTTACCGCGAAACACGCAAAATACACGAAAATTTTTCTCTCGCGTATTTTGTATATTTCGCGGTTCGCGTTTATTTGTATATCAAGTACTTCACACGCTTTTTCTTATATTCATCCACCTTCGGGTGCCATGCCTTCATTATTTTTTCCGGTGTTTTTCCTGCCAGCAAGCCATCAGAGACCGTTTTCGTCCCCATTGCTTTGAGAAACATGTCCATGCGGCCGTTGCTGACATCCTCAAAAATATTGTGTTCGGGGTAAAGTTTTAAAAGTGCATGCATCAAATGCAATTGCACGCGCATTGGGCTAAATGTTTTGTAATCGTTAATGTGAATTTGCACACCACCGAGCTCTTTGTCTTTGTTGATAAAATAATAGGGGCGAAAGTAGCAGGGCCGGAAGATCACACCGGGTAAATTACGCCGGTTCATTTCTGTGGCAAATGCGTCGGGATCGATCCAGGTTTCGCCAATTACTTCAAATGGTTGGGTGTAGCCAACGCCTTCTGAGACTTTGTGCAATTCACCAATATTCCCCATTGTTGCAGCAAAAACTGCAGAATTGGCACGTGGAATGTGTGGTGATGTTGGAATCCACTGCAAGCCGGTGTCTTCAAAACGCATGCTCCGGTCATAACCTTCCATTGACACAACCGATAAATTGCAATTGATGTCGTACTCTTTGTTAAAATAGTGTGCCAGTTCGCCAACGGTTAAGCCATAAATATATGGGATGGGATACAATCCAATAAATGAACTGTATTTTTCCTCCAGCACCGGGCCTTCGATGAAATCTGCGCCGAGCGGATTTGGGCGATCGAGAACGACAAACTGCAGCTTGTGTTCAGCAGCAGCTTCCATGGCATAGGCCATCGTGTAAATGTAGGTATAGGCCCGGTAACCGGCATCCTGAATATCGTAAACCAGGACGTCTATACCTTTGAGCATTTCAGGTGTGGGGCGACGGGTTTTTCCGTAGAGACTGTAAACCGGCAAGCCCGTTTTTTCATCGGTGAAATTCGCAACTTTGTGCCCGGCAAATACATTTCCCCGGACACCATGTTCCGGACCGAATAAAGCAACAAGGTCGACATTTTGTGCTTGGGATAATACATCGATCGTCGATTTCAAGTCACGCGTAACACCGGTGTTGTTAGTAATCAAACCGACGCGTTTGCCGGCCAGTACATCGAATTTGTGCTCGATAAGCACGTCAATTCCGGTTTTTACGACCATATTGTTTTTCGCAAAGCCACTTGTGAAATGCATCAGCACCACCGCGAAGACGAGGCTGCTCAATTTTGTTATGTTGGTTTTCATATTACCGTCCTACCTTTTAAAGGTGCGACGCACTTTATTCCGTAGTTTTCAAGCATCATCAAAGATTTGCGGCCTATCAGAAATTAGTGCGTTGCACCTGACTAAATTTCATTTTTTTATGTTTATTTTGACACTACTTTTTTTTCATAGCGATAAAAGACACGTGATACGCGTGCGCCGCAATGTTCGAGATAAAAAGCGATATCATCCACCCAGGGAATCATGGCCAACCGGTGACCGCGTTCTTTGATGTCACGAAGGCATCGAAATAACAGGACTGGTGTTATATTGCGATCACGGTAGTCATCCTTGATAACCATTGGACCAAACCAGCCGGTTTTGTAGTTGTTTGTATTGTGTGCTGCGAGCGCCATTATGTTTTTGTCGTCATGTGCGAAATAGATCGACGCCGGATTCTGCAGCAAAGCTTTTTTTAATTCAGGGTAAATTGCGAATGAATTGGAATTTTGCAGGAAATCTGCGAGCTTCTTTTCATCTGCCGCTGTGCCCCGGCGAATAGCAATTTCTTCTTCCGCCAGACTCGCTTCAGCATCTTTTGTCTGAAATTCACGTTTTGTGAGATCGGCTTCGAGGAGCCAGGTTTCATCAAATCGTCGATAGCCATTTTTCTCAAAAAACACCATTGCCTGGGTGTAGCGCGGATCGAGACCGGGCATGAGGTAGTTCGGTGCCGATTCTGCAATACGTATCGCAGCGGCTTCACGTTCGCCGAGGCGTTTCTCCAGTTCCGAAAGGAGCCTGCCAGCTACACCATAGTGTTGAAACCGGTTCTCCACAACAAACATTTTAATGTAGCCCAGGGGAACTTCCTGTACGGGACGAATGACCGCGAGTGCAAATGCAATAATTTGGCCCCGGTGCTCCACGACCGGGGCCAGTTCGCTGAGGTAATCGGTATCGTCCCAGACTTTTTCTTCCAAAAGTTCGGGCGTGAGCTTGTCGAACGCAACCTGACGATTCCACAGCGACAGGATAGCCTCAATGTCCGACTCACGCAGCGATCTTATTTTCATGCAGCGGCCTCACTTTTTTTTCCGAAATTGGTATCGATTTTAATAAATTTTGTCACAACAAAGCTGGGAATGGTGGCAATAACAACCCAGATGAAGAAATGCTGATAACCGATAATTTCCTGCAACCAGCCACTGAACATGCCGGGCAGCATCATGCCCATGGCCATAAATCCAGTGCAAATGGCGAAGTGGGCTGTTTTATGCGGCCCGTCGGAAACGTAGATCATATAGAGCATATACGCCGTAAAACCGAAGCCATAACCAAACTGCTCAATCGCCACGGCAATATTGACGATCAGCATGTTTTGCGGTAGCGCCTGTGACAGATAAACATAAACAGCATCCGGTACATTGATGGCGATGACCATCCACCACAGCCAGTATTTCAGTCAATGCCGTGCTGCGAGGAATCCTCCAAGCAAACCGCCCAGAACAAGACAGAAAACACCAACCGTCCCATAGACAAAGCCTATTTGACCGGTTGTCAGTGCCAGACCGCCTGCATCCTGAACATCGAGCAGGAAAGGCGGCGCTAATTTAGCTAATTGCGCTTCAGCAAATCGATAAAAAAGGAGAAATATCAAACTTGCAACGATGCCTTCCTTTTGAAAAAAGGAAACGAAGGTTTTTAAAAAATCTTTGAGCAGATTGGACGACTGGCCTGAACCTACATCATCGACTGGATAGGGTAACAAAAATTTGTGATAGATGACAAAGAAGATAAACATGACAGCCAAAACAGAGAAGGTGACAACCCAGGCAAGCCGAATGTTACCACCCCGCGCGACAAAATTTGCTGAGGTTGCGCTTTGTAATTTCGGGTCCAGTTGAATGACAGCGAGACATGGGATTTGCCAGTTATCGTTTTGTACAACAAATCGCGTGCCCTCGATGATGTTGATGCTCCTGTCCCCGGACTCCCGTAAAAAATTGATGACGATTTCTTCACCTGGTGGTGGTTCCTGCGACAAGTACAAATAAACCAGAGCGAGGTTGCCTTCTTCTGCTGTTATTTTTGGTTGAACGCCCCAGTGTTCAAATATGAATTTTTCCAAAGGAATCACAATAAATTCATCAAACCATGAGGAATGAGCTGATGTCTCCTGTATATTCTCACCAGTCGTTTCTTCAGTAGGTGTAAATCCATACAATTGATTCCAGTTTTTGGCCATCCGGACAAGGGAATCGACATTTGCCCGGCTTGTTTTGCCGGTTTTCATGGCGATATTTTCCGGGTAGTGGCGAATATGCACATCGCCTGCTGATGCTGGCATGATGTGTAAGGAATCCGGTGAAATCAATTGCGTTTGCTCGATTCCAGGTTGGACTCGAATGGTAAATTCTGCCGGTGTTGGTCCCGTGCTGGATTCGATATAACCAGCTAAAATAATGAGAATCCCCTGGCCGGTGATCATTGCCAGGCGGTAAAACGTACTGCGAATGCCTACAAACCAGGCTTGATCATGATCCGACAGGCCGAGCATGTAAAAGCCGTCTGCAGCGATATCGTGGGTTGCCGAACTGAATGCAAGCAACCAGAAGAAGGCCAACGTGATTTGGAAATAGCCATCAACGGGTATGGTAAGTGCGATGCCACCCAGGCCGGCGCCGACAAGCAACTGCATTGCGATGATCCAGAAGCGCTTCGTTCGCAGTGCATCCACTAACGGGCTCCAGAGTGGTTTGATCATCCAGGGTAAATAGAGCCAGCTGGTATAAAGTGCTATCTCTG
>QQUM01000822.1 GCA_008501545.1 Calditrichota bacterium | reverse complement strand
CATATTCCCCGGAATTATGCACCATTTCCATAATCTCAGCAGCGCTGTTTCCCGCATGCATGACCTGACATTAGCGCAATTTCGATTAATTCAACTGCTCGCTCAAAAAGAAAAATGCACAGTCAAGGAAATTGCGCATGAACTCGGTATAGCCCAGATTTCAGCGAGTGAGCAAACATCGCGCATGGTGAAGGCAGGATTACTGCAAAGAAAACCATGTGAAAATGACCGGCGAATAAACCACATCGTTCTCACCGATTCCTCCACGGAAATTCTGCATGAACGAGCCGAAGCAATGCGTAACCATATCAAAAAAACACTGGATCGACTTACGCCGAAACAACAAAAGGAATTTGTAACCGCTTTTAAAAAGATTAATTTATTACTGGATTCGACGCTAAATACACATTCGGAAAAACAGACTTTATGAAGAATAAAGGTGCCCTGTTAATTATATTTATTACAATTTTTATCGATCTCGTCGGCTTTGGAATAATTTTACCTATTCTTCCTTTTTATGCAGAAACTTTTGGTGCCAATGCCACCCAAATCGGCCTGCTTTCCGCATCTTTTTCACTCATGCAATTCATTTTTTCCCCCTTTTGGGGACGTCTGTCCGATCGTTTCGGCCGCCGGCCTATCATTATCATGAGCCTGTTTTTTTCATCAATTTCCCTTGTGTTCTTCGGTATGGCAAAAGATCTCACCATGCTTTTCGGCGCCCGTATATTTGCCGGTATTTTCATGGCAAACTTTTCCGCCGCCCAGGCTTACATTGCGGATATTACAACGCTGGAGGATCGGGCCAAAGGAATGGGATTGGTTGGTGCGGCTTTTGGACTCGGTTTTATTTTCGGCCCGTCGATTGGTGGTATTTTGAGCAGTCAACCGATACTTGCCGCGATAGAGTCATTCTTCCGCAACACAACGCAAATCGATATCAGTGGAGTACTTACCGAACACCCATACCGGATTCCTGTTTATTTTGCTGCGCTGCTCGCCCTCGCGAATACGATTGGTGCATTTAAGTATCTGCCTGAATCACGCACTGCAGAGGAAATGGCGGCAACTCGTGCAGAGGGTAAATCAACCCATTCCCGTTTCGAGTTGATGAAAAAATCGCTGCTCAAACCGGTCGTTGGTGTTTTCATCCTCCTGTATTTTCTGGTCACACTCGCATTTGCCAATCTCGAAGCCACATTTGCCCTGCTCACTGAATATGTACATCATTACACCTCTGCCGAGAACGGTTATCTCTTTGCTTATATTGGCGTTGTCATCGCTGTGGTGCAGGGCGGACTTATTGGCCCCCTGACACACAGATACAGCGAGGGCTCGGTACTCATCGCGGGCATTGTGATTCAGGGATCAGCATTTTTTTTCCTGCCATACACGCAATCTTTGGCATCCCTGCTGCTCGTCACCGGACTCATTTCAGTCGGGAACGGGTTGACCAATCCGACATTACAAAGTCTCATTTCCTGCAATACTGACCGCAATAAACAAGGCGGGGTGTTAGGCATCTCCCAATCCTTTGGCAGTATGGCACGTGTCTTTGGCCCGGCATGGGGTGGCTTTTTCTTTGATCACATCGGCGTGGCGGCGCCGTACTGGAGCGGCGGCATTTTGCTGTTAATGTGCTCATTGCTGGCATGGTATGCGACCATGAATATGAATAGATCACAACAGGAATTAGTTCACTAAAGGACAAACATATTGAATTACCTCATCCCAGCATTGATTTCGTCGTTCAAACTCATATGTTTATTTCTCATTTTTCCTGTTCTGGCAGGTTATCCAATGCACTTTGTTAGTGCAAAACTAAATTCTTTGAGCATGAAATTTATCAAAAAATCCTTTTTATTTTCTATCATAAAATGGCCAGGGACTATCGTGCATGAACTTAGCCACGCCATTGCTGGATTATTGTCCTTGCGTCAAATTAAGGAAATATTATTCTGTGATAATAACCCACATTTAGAAGATGGAGGTTACACATTAGGCTATATCAGGTTTAAATTCAATCCCGCAAATACATTTCAAAAAGTAGGTTGTCTATTAATCGGTGCAAGTCCGATTTTAGCTGGGGTATATTTGTTTAAATTGCTATTCGAGAAAACTTTTAATAACACAGTAACACCAGATCAATCTCTTTTAAACGGACAATTCGAATTTTCAGTAAGTTTTTTTGAATCAAGTTTAGTCATAATTTCTCAGACATGTATTGATGGACTGCAATTGCTAATCAATCCCCAGAATATTTTAAACCCATATTTTTATATTTTTATCATTTGTACGTTTCTTCTCAGCGTTTCTGTGGATTTAAGTAAAAATGATATTAATATTCTAAAAACAGGTATTCAACCAACTGTGTTCATTATCATAGCAACGATTTTGGTTGTTCACTGGTTCTATCCAATAGGAGATGTACTTATTCATAAAATTTGGCTCCTTTGTTTCTCCTTTTATCTGCAATTAATTTTTACTGCGCTTGTCATGGCACTTGTCGGGATAATCGTGGTGGCTCTCTTGCGAATCTCACCATTTGCAAAAGATTAAGCTCGAATAAACACTGAAATCTAAATTAGCCTAGAGAACATGCAATAAAAAAAGGAAAGTCGCATGCAATTTTCGTCAATCATCTTTCTTGGATTGCTCATGCTTCCAATTGAAGAGCAATCAGACTTAATAAAAACATCCCAGCACCAACCTGAAAACTCCAATACGAAATTTGAAAAAATCCTTTCGGTGTCAAAATCAGGAGTAACCTATCTTGCCTCTGAAGATAAAAAGATCACCCTCATCGAAGAAACAGGCAGGATCAGCTTCTCGGTTGATGGGCAGATCCTTAGCATCAGAACAGATAAAACCGGATCTCGCATTGCAGCCCTGGCAAAAAAACTGACTTCCGGCAAAGAACCGGGCCTCGATCTCTATCTCCTGAGCAAAGACTCCGATGTGCCGCTTGTTCTTTCACTGCCCCATTTTTTTGATGATCATCTGCCTGAAATAGCGGTGAGTTCCCACGGAGACATCCTCGTCGGCAGCACGACGAGCAACGTTGTGACCCTTTACAATGCGGATGGCACAGCGGTAAAAGAAATAACATTGTTTGCAAAATCACCTTATTCACTTGAGCGCAGCATGCGACTTGCCTTTGCTCCCGATGGCGAGAGCTTTTACATTGCCAGCATGCGCTTGCCGGCTCAACCCGGCAATCCATTTGCGAACGAAAACATCACCCTGCATAAATACAATCTGCAAGGAAAAATAATTTGGCAAGCGGTCCTGCCCGAACAGGGATTGGGCGCCATGCGGCTCGCAGAAAATGGCACATTGCTCGCAATCAACACATACGACGCATTTTCACCACAAGGTATTGTGCAAAGCACGCACATCTTTTCCACAGGCGGAAATCTGGTTAGCAAACTCAATACGGGATTCCATGATGCTGAATTCACGGAAAACAACCAACGCTTGCTCCTTTTTACAAAAAAACAAGCCAGCCTGTATGATATATCCGACGGCGCTGTTGTTTCCTCAGTTAAAATTGAATCTCCGCAAATGATACACGCCGCAGCCTGCTTGTCGCAAGGTGAAGGATTCATGCTCCTTACAGGCGAATCACATTTTCTTTCAGGTCAATTTCAATTTTTGGAGAACAGATTACGAGAATATGCAGCAAACGGCGATCTTCTTGCGCAAATCGAGGTTGACGCTGCCCTGACACCCGCAGCAAAGATTAAATGTGGGACAAATAACCAGATCGTGCTGTTCGACACGCACCGAATCGAACTCTATCGTGAAAGGGGGCAAAAATGAACCGGATACAGGATTTCATACTCGCGCTTGCGATTTTCTCATCCCCGCTCCTGTTGATGGCACAATCGACTTATCCCTGGCCAGTGACACCACTCAACGAATCGCAGGAGATATCCGGTACGTTCTGCGAATACCGTGATACGGCGCCAAGTCCCCATTTCCACAACGGTGTTGATATTCCAAAAACCGACGGAAGCCCTGTCTATGCTGTCAGCGACGCAGTTATTACGGCCATTGATCCCAACGGATCAAGCGCCTATGTACGCGCAGGGCGATTTGCTTACGTGCACATCGCGCCATCACCTGCGTTGGAAGTTGGCGATTCCGTTTACGCGGAGACAACAGTTCTGGGGACGATTTTACCGGGCCTGGGCCATGTTCACTTAAATGACGGTTACCCCGGGGCTTATATTAATGCCATAAGGCCGGGTGGCGGGCTCACCCCGTTCATCGACCCCTGGCCACCCATTCTTTCGAACGTGCGCTTTTATTTACTGGATACGGAAACTCAATTGGCAGCCGGCAAACTGAGTGGTCAGGTGCGTATTACTTTTCGAGTGCAGGAACGGAACGGACCTGCCGGTGCATCGGCCTCACGTTTAAACAACGGTGCCTATTGGGCAGGTTACAAGATTCTCAGCCGTGATCGCCTACAAGTGATCTATTCACCAACAACTGATGGCATTCAATACAAATTCGACAACAAGCCGGACAATACCTATGTTCATAATGTTTTTGATGAAAACCAGTCAACATTGAGCAATCATGTTTACAATATTACCAGCCGCATCGAAAACAAAACCTATTGGGATACCGAAGCTTTTCCTGAAGGCGATTATACCGTCATGCTTTTCGCCGGCGATACCCGCGACAATGCCGATACGATATACGTCGATGTGACAACAACCCGGCTTGATCTCATCCCGCCAGCGCAACCGATATTGCTCTCTGCCATATTTGAAAATGACAGCCTGCAATTTACCTGGTCAGGCCACGCTGAGGCCGATCTCGCAGGATATCGCCTGCACGCTTCAACAAATAATGCTGTCTGGAATTTAGACGCAGATGAAAATGAAATTCAGGGAGACGCAGGCAGCTACAAAACAGCGCTGCAGGATTCATCCATTCGCTATTTCTATCTGACGGCCGTTGACACAGCCGCCCCAGCAAACGAAAGCATGCAGTCGGATATTTACGCGACACGAATTGATCCCGCCAGTCGAAAAATTCTCATTGTTGATGGTTTCGACCGAACACAAAGCTCCGGCAGCTATCACGAAAGTTGGCATCCCTTCGCTGCCACCCATGCACGCGCCATAAGTGCAAATGGGTTCGGGTGTGAGACCTGCACCAACGAATCGGTGAGCAACGGTGATGTGCGACTGACCGATTATGATGCTGTTTTCTGGGTGCTTGGTGATGAATCGACGACCGACCAGACTTTTTCGACAACTGAACAAACCCGGGTGCGTGAGTTTCTAACCAATGGTGGTTATCTTTTTGTTTCAGGATCGGAAATTGGCTGGGATCTGGGGGAAAAAGGCACAACAACCGACAAAAACTTTCTGCGCGATTATCTAAAAATTGGCTATGAAAGTGATGATTCCAACAGTTATTCGGTAAAAGGTGAAACAGGTACGCCATTTCAGGGTTTGACCATGAGCTATGGAACATCCACTTCTCCCTATCCAGAAGATTACCCCGATACTTTTATTCTCACTGGCGGCAGCCAATCCGTTTTGCGCTACAGCAACAATAAAATTGCTGCAGCTTATTATGAAGGTGTTTTTGGAAATGGCACTGAGCCGGGCAAGATTTTCGTCATGGCTTTCCCGTTTGAGACCATCACAACAAGCAGCAATCAGAATATTCTCATGCGACGTGTTCTCGACAGTTTCTTTCCCTCGTCGACTGCTGTTGCTATTTCTGAAAACGGCCTGCCGGGAGAATTCAGATTGTCGCAGAATTATCCAAATCCTTTTCTTCTGCAAACAAACACCGGGATAACCCGGAAAACCCAAATCGAATTTTCCGTTGCCCAACCTTCTGTTGTACAATTTAGAATTTACGATATTTTAGGTCGAACAGTAAAAAAGTGGCAGGATCAAACAAAAATGCCGGGAATTTACCATCTCGCCTGGGATGGCAGAAACAAATTTGGCAATCAGGTTGCCACAGGAATTTATTTCTGGGAGATGACGGCAAGAGCGTCGAAAAATACGAATAATATTTTACAACGTAACTCCATTAAAATACTGGTTCGATGATTAATACCGTGAAGAGCGTCCAATATTATACTTCAAAAATGCAACATAATTGACGATAGTTTGAGCATTGCATATTTATTCAATTCTGACAGGACGGCTTAACGCAAAGGAGAATCCATCAATGAATATCTCAAATGTTCAATCGAGCAGTTATTTCCAGGCGATTAACCAGAACGAATCTCTCCAGGCAAGTAAGGAGCAACAGATGGCTTCTCAGGCACAAAAAAGTATGGAGAGCCCGGGCTCTGAGCCCGCAAAAGATCAAAATGCGATTCGAACTCAGGAAGAGGGAAAAGGATTGCAAATCGATATCGCGGCATAAGAACAGTAAATTTCCTGGTCTCAGCTTGCAAAAGCACAAAAGCTCCGAAATTCGGGGCTTTTTTTATTTCTCCCACGCATGTTTCAGTTCTTTTCTATCACCAAAGCGCTATTCGTTCCCCCAAATCCAAAAGAATTGGAAAGGGCAAATTTTGTCTCGACCTGTCGACTCTGATTTGCCACATGATTCAAGTCACATTCGGCATCCGGATTGTCAAGATTGATCGTCGGTGGCAATTCCCCATTTCGCAGGGCCAGAATCGTAAAAATGAACTCCAGCGAACCTGCTGCTCCCAGCATATGGCCTGTCATGCTTTTTGTCGAACTGATGTGCACATCGGCAGCATTTCCATTGAAGAGTGATTTGATAGCAGCTGTCTCTGCTTTATCACCTGCAGGTGTCGATGTGCCGTGGGCATTGATGTAACCGATATCGCCAGGCGAAATTTCGGCATCGCGCAAGGCATTTTGCATTGCCAGCGCCGCACCGGAGCCACACGCACTCGGCGCGGTGGGATGGTAAGCGTCGGAAGAATAACCAATGCCAGCCAATCGGGCATAAATTCGTGCGCCACGTGCTTTTGCATGGATCGCATTTTCGAGAACAAGAATGCCGGCACCCTCTCCCATTACGAATCCATCTCGATCTTTATCAAAAGGGCGGCTGGCTTTTTCCGGCGCCTCATTCCGCGATGACAAGGCTTTCAGAGCCATAAATCCTGCCACGCCCAGTGGAATCAATGCAGCCTCGGATCCACCCGCTATCATGACATCTGCATCAC
>QQUM01000719.1 GCA_008501545.1 Calditrichota bacterium | reverse complement strand
TCATGGAACGCGTCGGCATTGCGACGAGACGCACGGTGCTGCCGCTTGATTATATTCGTGAGACCCATAATCAGGATATGCGTGCGGCCTACGAAGCCAGTCTTTACACCAACGCCCAATCCGGCGCTTTGGCAGCGGAGAAAGCCATTGCTGCAGCCGGTATCACGAAAGAAGATATCGGGCTGGTGATCGCTGGCGGATGTACACCGGAATACGAAACACCAGCGGAGGCGGCTACAGTCGCCGGTGAGTTGGGAATCGAAAAGCCCTGTTACGATCTTAATTCCGCGTGCAGTACATTTGGTGCCCACATCTATAATCTTTCAATGATGCGGCCTGAAGCTTTGCCTGAATATGTTCTCCTGGTTATTGTAGAAAACAGCACCCGTTCTGTGGATTACAGCGATCGCGCTGCAGCGGTGCTCTGGGGTGACGCGGCGATGGCTGCAGTCGTTTCAACCCGTGTTCCCGGCCCCGCACAAATCGATTTCAGTACCCTGACTTCCAGTCCTGCAGGATGGGATAAAGTTGTCGTGCACCGCATGTACCATTTCAATCAGGAAGGCAAAACAGTACAGACGTTTGCAATTAAACGAACGATTCGTCTATACCGGGAAATCGTGGAGAAATTTGGTGATTCCCACGACAGGATTTATTTTGTTTCCCATCAGGCCAACTTGCGTATGCTGGAATCGGTATGCAGTCGCTGCAATATTCCTGATGATCTGCATTTGTACAACGTCGATAAATTTGGCAACACCGGCGCCACAGGCGCGCCGACGGTATTAAATCAAAACTGGTCAAAATTCAATCCCGGTGATTCAGTTGCGCTCATCGTCGTAGGGGCTGGTTTGAGTTGGTCAAGCATGTTTATTGAATTTAATGAGTTGAAGAAATGAAATTGAAATATTCAGAATTCCTCCAACGGAATCACTTCACCAAAGAAGAGCTTATCGCATTTGCGTACGGTCGGCTCGTCGATGATCCGCCTGAAGAGTTTTCCCGTCTCCCTGCACCACCATTTCTTATGGTTGATCGTGTCATCGAACTGGAGCGCCGCGGTCGCCGTGGCAGCATTATCGCGGAGCAGGATATCGGTATTGATGACTGGTTTTTTCAATGCCATTTCAATGGTGATCCGGTACAGCCCGGCTGTCTCGGTGTTGATGCCATTTGGCAGTTGCTTGGATTTTATTGCGTCTGCAATGGCAGTATTGGCAACGGTAGAGCGCTTGGCTGTAAGGAAGTGGCATTTGACGGACAAATCCGGCCACACAATAAAGTGGTGCGCTACGAAATTGATGTCCGCCGTTACAGTGTGCTGCAGGAAGGAAAGACATCGCTTGTCATCGGCAACGGACGCGTCATTGTTGATGACGAATTAATCTATACAGTAAACGATGCAAAAGTCGGCATCTTCACTGGTATTGCTTATTCAGACTATCCGGCAAAATCTGAAAATGCTGTGGGTGGCATTATAAATCGAGAAGTATAATTGAGTTGTTAGGTGTTCGTGGTTGGCTGTTTGATAATCAACTATTCAAAAATTAATTACTAACACCTGACTACTAATCACTAAAATCTTATAAAAATGTTATTTACAAAAGAAGAAATACTGGCACTAGTTCCGCAACAAGCCCCTTTCCGTTTCATTGATGAAATCCTGGAACTTGATGATGACAGCATCGTGGCAACATACACATTCAAAGAAAATGAGTCATTCTATGATGGTCATTTCCCCGGTAATCCAATCACACCCGGCGTTATTCTGCTGGAAACGATGGCTCAGACAGGCGTCGTGGCATTTGGCCTCTATCTGGCTTCAAAATCGATGTCGATTGATGAAATAAAACAAACTTTGACTGTCTTTACCGATGCTGAAGTTGAATTTACCGGCATGGTACGCCCTGGCGATAAAGTTATCATCAAGGCCCAAAAGCTGTTTTTCCGCCGCTTAAAACTCAAAGCACATGCTGAAATCAGTTTGGAAAATGGCGAAGTTGTGTGTGCAGGAACAATTGCCGGGATAGGAGTGAAATCAAATGGATAAACAAAGAGTTGTTGTTACTGGATTAGGAATTGTTGCCCCCAATGGCATCGGGCTTCAGGCTTATGAGAAAGCTTTGCGAGAAGGGCAATCCGGCATTCGATTTATTCCTGACCTGGAAGAACATAAATTTGGTTGCCGTGTAGGCGGGATTCCGCAGGATACGGATGAATTGAGCCGGAAATACTTTACAGAAGAGCAGCTGTTGGCAATGAATTCAGGCATAGTATATGGTGGCATCGCTGCCATGGATGCCTGGCGTGATGCCGGATTTGAAGTGCCGGATGCGGAGTCAGATACCGTTGAATGGGATACAGGTGCGATCGTTGGAACAGGCATTGGTGGTGTTGATACCACAGGTGAGAAAATCGTCCCATTTACCGACGCAAAAAAAGTTCGCCGCCTGGGAAGTACAGCAGTGGAACAAGCCATGGCCAGTGGTATTTCAGCAAAAATAAGTGGTTGGCTTGCGCTGGGCAACCAGGTAACAACGAACAGCAGTGCATGCAGCACAGGAACCGAAGCAATCATCGATTCGTATTATCGAATTCGCCACGGTATGGCAAAACGCATGCTGGCCGGTGGCGCAGAAGGCTCGTCACGTTATTGCTGGGCCGGCTTTGATGCAATGCGCGTTTTAAATCGCACTAAAAATGATGCGCCTGAGCAAGCATCACGGCCAATGAGCGCCAGTGCAGCAGGATTTGTTCCGGGCTCCGGTTCGGGTATTCTGGTCCTTGAAAGCCTTGAAAGTGCCCGGGAGCGTGGTGCGAAAATCTATGCAGAAGTAATTGGTGGCATGATTAATTGTGGCGGCCATCGCATGGGCGGCAGCATGACCGCACCGAATCCGGTCGGTGTACAGCGATGCATTCAGGGTGCCCTGGCAGATGCAGGCATTTCCGCGAGGGATATTGATACGATTAACGGTCATTTAACTGCGACATTTGCCGATCCGCACGAGATAAAAAATTGGCAAAAAGCGCTTGGCGTTGAACCGCAGGAGCTGCCGCTGGTCAACTCGACAAAGTCATTGATTGGACATGGCCTGGGCGCAGCCGGTGGTTTGGAGTCGGTTGCCTGTGTGCTTGAGGTCGCAAAAGGTTTTGTGCATGGATCTGTCAATTGTGAGGATTTGCATGACGACCTTCAACCATTTTCTGCGCGCATTGTGCAGCAGACACAGGACGTCGATATCGATATCCTGGCCAAGGCAAGTTTTGGGTTCGGTGATGTAAATGCCTGCGTTATTTATAAAAAATGGCGTGCATAATGAACTTTTTTTTATTATAATTGAGAATTCAATTAATATTTTAACATTGGGTAGCCCTGACAGGGCTTTCATCCCTGTCAGGGCTACTCTTATTAAAAGGAGCAAGGTATGACCCAAGATGAAGTTTTTGCACAAGTCAAAGAAATTTTACAAAAATATAGCAAAGCCGATATGACCGACGAAGATATAAAAATGGAAACATCCATTCTCGATGATTTAAAGGTTAACTCTGCGCGTCTTGTCGATATCGTTCTTGACTTCGAAGATGCTTTTGATATTGAAGTTGAAGATGATGATGCCGATAAAGTACGCACAGTTGGTGATGGTGTTGAACTTATTTTAGCGAAAATCTGAAAGAAGTATGGAAAAGCAAAAAAATAAATTCTTGACGAAGAAAGAACGTTTTTCTCTTTTCACACAGCGTTTTTTAGGCTGGGCAACGATGCCCTTCTGGAATAACATGGCTGTGGTGCTCATGCGGTTTTGGGCGAAATACCATGTTCCGGACCTGCGAAGAATCCGCAGGCAATTTAAACAGATGTTAAAAGAAACGGATGGACCTATCATCGTTTGCGCAAACCACCTGACGAAGATCGATAGTGTGCTGATCAATTGGAGTCTGGCCTCGTGGTGGACCTATATGAAAAATTATCGCAGTTTTTC
Source organism: Calditrichota bacterium (assembly GCA_008501545.1). Classification (GTDB taxonomy): domain Bacteria; phylum Zhuqueibacterota; class Zhuqueibacteria; order Zhuqueibacterales; family Geothermadaptataceae; genus Bioreactorimicrobium. The sequence continues at coordinate 3,214 of QQUM01000719.1, read as the reverse complement.
ATGGAATATGCCTGAACGCGCGAACTTTGCAAGCAATCCGATTCTGCGAGGCATTTGCTATTTGGCAAGCTGTGTTCCTGTGGACCGTGGCGGTGATCGCGATATCGTAAAAAAATCGATCGATAAAATCACCCACATGATGCATAAAGGACACACCGTAACCATCTTTCCGGAAGGCAAGCGAAGTCGACACGGCAAAATCGATACGGATGATTATTCGTACGGCGTTGGCCGGTTGGTTCGTGCGGTACAGGATGCTAAAGTGCTGTGTGTGTATTTGCGTGGTGAAGCACAGGAAACGTTTAGCGGTATTCCGAAAAGAGGACAGAAATTTTACCTCGATATGAAACTGATTGCGCCTGAAACACCGTTCAAAGGATTGCGTGCAACGAAAGACATTTCATCCCAGATTATTCATCAACTTACCGCAATGGAAGAACGGTACTTTTTGCATTTTCCACCTGCAGCGCAAGCTTGATTTTTCCGAAGCAGGGATAATCCCTGCTTCGAAAATCCGTATTTTGCACTTTGTGTCGTACAACCTGCCAATCCGCTCCCAGTATTCTTCGTCTGAAATTTAAGCAAAATACACGCATTCGCCTTTAACTGACGCTATTGATAACGTCAAAATCTGTTTCCAATCATAAAGCACGGCTCTTGTACTGCAGTAGCAGGCAGGAATTGAACTCCTTTTGATATTCTTGTCATTGAACCCGCCGAAATAATGTCGACAGTATTTGTCTTTGGTGAAATTTCGACATGCTTTAAATCAACCGGCAATGCAAAGAAGGTAAAAGTATGAAAACCGATGTAAAACAAAATGGCGCCACAGGCAAAAAGATTGACGTTGATGCGAAAAGTTCTGACAGTGGGGGATTAGCAGGCCTCTTTGAAAATATTTTACGGCGCTTTCGCATTTTGACTTATTTAATTGCACTTGTCCCACTATATCTCATGTGTATTTTAGCGATGAGTCTCTCGGCGATGCCGGGGGTTTATCTGGTAAAATATGTTTTTGCACATTTCTCGAACTGGCCGGAGTTCTTCTACTACGGTGCAATTGCTTTCAGTTTGATCAGCAGTTATTTTCTTTATGGTTTATCCATAATTTTCGTCGCGCCACTTTTCAATAAGCTATTGCCATTTCGCGTGAAACCATTTCGGGGGAGCTATTTTTCTGCCGCAGCGGTACCCTGGTTTTACCACAACGCGCTTAACTACATCGTGCGTTACACATTCCTGGAGTTCGTCACACCAACGCCGCTGAATTTGCTTTTCTATCGCATGATGGGAATGAAAATCGGCAAGGGTGCGCATATCAATACAACCAATATTTCTGATCCCGCACTCATCGAAATCGAAGACAAAGTGACGATTGGTGGTTCTGTCCACATAATGGCGCATTATGCAACCAAGGGCTTTTTAATTATCCAACCGGTAAAGATTCGCAAAGGTGCGACAATTGGGCTGAAAGCGACAGTTATGGGCGATGTGGAAATCGGCGAAGGCGCGACTATCGCTCCGCACGAGGTTATCTTGCCCAAATCGCGTATCCCGGCCGGGAGAAAGCCCGTCATTCGCAGTGATGAGCAGCAGGGTAATCAGAATCACCCTTCCCCGAAGGCGATGTAATTCGCAAAAAATACCACAGCTTGAAATAACGGACTGCCAATCTACCAACATGCCATGCTCAACTGCTTCGTTTTCTACCGGGAATGGGTTATATTTCACAGAAGAAAATAAAAGCAAAGGATGAACAATGGCAGAACGCACATGCCGAATTCTGATTAAGTACATATTTACTTCAGCAGTGGGCATGCTCACTGCTGTTTTCCTTTCCGGTTGCGTCGAATCCCCCATAAAAAAGAAACCCAATATTCTTTTCATCGCCGTGGACGATTTACGGCCTGAATTGGGATGTTATGGCCAAAGCTACGTGCAGAGCCCCAACATGGACCGGCTGGCTGAAACCGGTTTTACATTTACACAGGCTTATTGCCAATCGGCTGTCTGCAACCCATCCCGGGCCAGTTTACTCACTGGTCTGCGACCCGACTCAATAAAAGTCTGGGATTTGCGTGACAGGCTACGTGACTCCGTGCCGGACGTGGTCACCTTGCCGCAATATTTTAAAAACAACGGCTATCATGCCGTTGGCATTGGGAAAATATACCATAATGTGATACCCGATTCACAATCCTGGAGTGAACCGAAACTGCACATCGATGGCTATCCTTTTGATCCGGATGCAGTCTACCGAAAAGATGAAAATGTGGCCTGGCTGGAAAAACGCAAGCAGGGCATTATCGAAGCGGGAAAGGAAAAGCGCTATATCGATCGTCTTGGCCAATGGTATTTGAAATATGTAGCCACGGAAAACATCGATGCACCGGATGATGTTTATTTCGATGGGGTGCAAACGGATGTGGCAATCCAAAAGCTGGCCGAATTGAAGCAGTTGAATAAACCGTTCTTTTTCGGTATTGGATTCTATCGACCGCACTTGCCCTTCAATGCACCGAAAAAATATTGGGATCTCTACGATCGCGACAGCATTCCCCTGGCGGAAAATGATTTTCTTTCTGAAAATGCGCCACTCATGGCTATCAACAATATGCGCGAACTGCGCGGCTATGCTGATTTTAAACAAGCGCCCAAACCTCATGAAGGCAAAGTGAACGAGCAGGATGCCCGGCTTTTAAAACACGGCTACCTGGCTTCCGTCAGCTACATCGACGCGCAGGTCGGCAAACTGCTTGATGCATTGGAGAAAGAAGGCCTGGCTGAAAATACCATTGTTGTGCTGTGGGGCGACCACGGCTGGAAGCTTGGCGAACACAACAGTTGGGCCAAAATGACCAATTATGAAATCGATACACGTGTACCGTTGATTATACGTGTGCCGGGCATGAAGAACAAAAACGCAAAGCTTGACCAATTGGTGGAATTTGTTGATGTCTACCCAACACTGTGCGAGTTGGCCGGTTTGCCTGTTCCGGAACATTTGCAGGGAACCAGCACAGCTCCATTACTTGACGATTCGACATTGCCCTGGAAAAATGCCGTTTTCAGCCAATTTTTACGGGAAGGTATCTGGATTGCGCCAGATGGCGTCGAGTACATGGGTTACGCTATTCGCACCGAACTTTACCGCTACGTACGCTGGATCAATTGGCATACCAAAGAATTTGCGGCACAGGAATTGTATGACCAC
>QQUM01000268.1 GCA_008501545.1 Calditrichota bacterium | reverse complement strand
CTGGTTCTGTAGTTTAAATTCATAATGACCTCCATAAAATTGGCTTTAATAAATGACTTGAAACAACAAATGAATCGCATCTTTTCCTGCGAGATCTGACATTTGGTAATTCACACAGATTTTCGATTGGTGGCGGTTTTTGGGATTAAAAAAGTAGTTTAATCCCAATACTGTAATGGACTGGTCATTTTCATCGGCTGAAACATCGAGTTTTTCAAGTTTGACGACTGATTCAATTTTATTCGTCAACATGTACCCGGCGCTAAGCCAGAAATCAGTCCCGTCATTTGCAGGGCTGTTGCCATCATTTCTCGACATATATTCGCCCTTAACCTGAAGTTTGTTAAATTTTGTTCTCGTGCCTGCACCGAAAATGCTGACGTTTTCCTGACCTGCGATACTTGTCATTGCATTGCCGAAATAGGCTTCAGCATAGATGTTTTTTAGAGGATTGGCGAGAACACGAGCAGCGATTGTGTAGTCATTTCCTGCAGCTGGGCTGCCAACATCGCTTGCTTTGTTTGGTCCCGGATTAAAGATACCCAGATCAAATCCAAGGTTCTTCTTGTTGAGTTTTCGCACCTTTACCATGGCGCCAATATTTCGTTCAAAAACAAGTGCCTGGCCAAGACCTCGCTTGACAAAATCTATTTTTGGGCCAGCAACATTGAACTCACTTCCAATGGGTGTTTTGGTTTTACCGAAGAGAACAGTAACTTTTGAATTTGCTTTGATCTTCATTTCAGCATCTTTGATGATGCCCGGGGAATCCCCGTCTTTGTCCGTATCCGTGCTTTGTTTTGCAAAATCGACATGCAGACGGAAATTTACGACAGGATTCAGATTGCCTTTAAACATCAATCGGACCCGGTCAAAGCCGAAGAGAAAACCGTCATTGTCTTCAGCTTTTACGGCTGTTGTTTGGATGCAGCCGTTAATTGCGTACGGTTTTTGTTGGGCAAGCAACCCACCGGCAGCAAGTGTGAAAAAAACCAATATCCACATGACGATACATAGTTGTCGCAACTTGAAATTGTTGTCGTCTCTTCCTGATGCATGCATAGAGGCTTCCTTTTCATTTATGCAAATTATGCAGGTCCATCTACCATTTTTTCAATTTATCAGTATGAATAACGGTCTGTTGCTTTTCAACCTTAAATAAAATGCACGAACGTTAATCGAACTTCATAGAAATGAACTTCAGGCTGGTTGTAGTAGGTGAGGATAGCGTTATGGTGTGCCGGACGAAAACTTGCCGTTTAACGTTTCAAATGTTGTGATTCTCTCCTTTTCTTATTATACTTTTTCAAATCAGTATAGATTCTGAGTTAAGCGCAGTTTCAAAGAATAGTATAGAGAGGCATTCTGCAGGAAATTTTTACAAATTATAAATTGGGTGTTTACTTTCTTTGGTTTATGAACATATTTGGATTTATTGTGTACAATTTTTTTTCTCCTTCAGTCGCGCGCGCAAAAAATACGGTCCTGCAAATATTTACAGTCACGAAAAACTGTTTCCCGCTGCCTTCCAGGTATCACTTTACTTTGTTTTTAACAATAATTCTTCTTTTCCAGGGGAGCCTTTACACGGTTCATGCAAGTGGTCCCGTGGATCCCACGCGATCTCTGGGGGTGCCATATCGCAGCGATGAAAATATTTATTACTGGAAAAATCGTCCTCCGTTTGCCGGATATTGGCAGCAGGATGTGCATTATCAAATAGCCGCGCAACTCGACCCCAAAACACGCATTATTTACGGTAGTGAAAAACTGACGTATTTCAATAATTCTCCCGATACGCTGCAATTTGTTTTTTTTCATCTTTACCAAAATGCTTTTAAACCAGGCAGCTATCTCGATCAATATTTGCGCTCTGCCCATTCCGACGCTATTTCCCGACTTGCCGGCACACGGAAAGGGCAAATTGCGATTACAAGCATCACCGATGCAGCCGGTGATAGCCTGGATGTCGTGTTTGATAATACAATCATGAAGGTCGATTTGAATCAGACCCTGCTGCCTGGCGATTCAACTGTTTTTCTGATCGATTTTAAAACCTATTTCGGCAGCTATCGGCGGCGGATGAATTACAACCCACGCAGCGAGGCAAAACAATTCAACGCAGCGCACTGGTACCCGCGCATTGCCGTGTACGATCGCAGCGCTGGCTGGAACACTGAACAGCATCTCGAACGGGAATTTTATGGCGATTTCGGGACCTTTGAAGTGAGTTTGACGTTACCGCATGATTATATTGTGGCCGCAACAGGTTATTTGCTCAACAGGGGTGAGGTTCTGCCGGACACCCTGATGCAAAAACTGGCGCTTGAAAATTTTATTGGCGGGGACAAAGTATTTCCCAGAACTCTGATCAAACCTGAGCCTGGCTTAACGAAAACATGGCGCTATAAAGCGGTCAATGTGCATGACTTTGCCTGGACGGCTGATCCATCTTTCCGGATTGGACAGGCGCAATGGAATGGCATCCGTTGCTACGCCTTCGTCCGGCAGTGGAAGGCTGCTTATTGGCATGATGCAGCAGAATTCGCTGCGGATGTCGTACGTGTGCTGTCGCAGGATTTTGGTGAATACGCCTATCATAAAATGATCGTCGCTGACGTCGATGATGGCATGGAATACCCGATGATCACTTTCGATGGCGGTTTTTCTCCGGAATACTACGATCTCTTCGCACACGAGATCGGCCATAACTGGTTTTATGGTATGGTCGGTTCCAATGAAACGTACAGTGCTTTTATGGATGAAGGATTTACACAATTCCTCACCTGGTGGGCTATTGACAAGCTCGTTAAAACGCCGGAAACGAGAAATGACAGCGAGGACTTTGCCTATGCCAATGATAACCGAGAGCGATATTCCAATTACATTCAATACTATAATGCTGTAAAGGCCGGGCGGGATGTTCCACTTGAGACCCACTCGGACAAGTTTTTACTGGAAGGCAAGGGGCGTTATCAGTACTGGCAGACCTATTTTAAATCAGCGGTTATGCTTTTCAATTTGCAATATGTTTTGGGTGAAGAATTACACCGCCGGGCAATGGCGCATTATTTTAAGAAGTGGCAGTTCTGCCACCCGCAGCGGGAAGATTTCTACGAGGCTATCCGTGAATACACCAAATGGGACCTGCGCTGGTTTTTCGATCAATGGGTAAAAAGAACACGAACAATAGATTATGCGATCGAGAAATTTAAAGTTAAAAAACAGAACACCAGATGGCTGGCTGAGATTCATTTGCAGCGAAAAAGCACAGCGATCATGCCCATTGAATTGTCCATCACCTTTGCTGATGGATCGAAGCAAACGGCACTCATTCCCATTAACTATAATGTGAAAGATGAGGGTAATCCCCTGGTCTTGCCAAAATGGACCGGTTGGGGTGAGTTCAATGATAAATACAACGCGACAATTGCATTCGATAAAAAACCGGTTTTTCTGGAAATCGATCCCGGTGGGCGGCTTGCCGATATCTACCGCCTCGATAATTATTCATCCCGTCTTCCCCGTGTGCAATTTGAGCCTGCATGGCGTTATCCTATCTGGGAAACAGATAAATATAAATTTCGCTGGCAGCCAAAACTTGGCTATAATCTACTTGATGGAATGCGATTGGGATTGCATTTGGATGGCGGTTACATGAACGGGTGGCGAAATGGCGATCATCAAATAAAATTACAGTTTAATCTTGCATCCCGGTTTCCAGACGAGCCTGTTAGTTATCGGTTTTCTTATACTCAGCCAATCAACCGACAAAACCGGGAAGCGAATATCGCTGTAAACAGTATGATGGATCATGGTTATGCGGCACATGAAATTTCTTATTTGCACATGCTTTCAGGGCATCCATGGAATCAACAGCATACCACGTTTTCACTGACGGTAAAATCAGCCTCACTCTACAATACGCACTATTTGAGCACGCCCTGGTTTTGGATAAACGGAGACAACCGGGGAGATTCGAAAGTCTATAACACACTGACTACCACCCTGCGACGAAATTATGCTTTTGGATTGCACTGGCAGCAGTTGGGACGCGTCGAAATCAAAGTGGAAAATGCCTTACCTGGCTCCGGTGGATTATACAGTCGCGTCAAACTGCAGGCAATAAATGCGTTTAAACTTGCCAAAATTAATTTAAGAACCAGGGCTTTTGCAGGGTATGCGACCCGTGGAACGCCGGTACATTCCATGTTTTATGCCAGCATGGGCAGCCCTGCGGACTGGATAGAGAACGGGTGGCCTGGTGCCTATGGTGCATTGCCGTTAACCTGGAGTCGAAAAGGGCACATACACGCAGGTGGTGGCGGTAACCTGCGAGGATTGCATTCGCAGCACATAGAGTACATGAGAAAATCACAGAGTGCCGATGGGTTTGCTGGAAATCGCTTGGCTGGTTTTGGCGTTGAATTCGGACTATGGAATCCATTTCGCAACATTTTTTCGGGTTTGCCTGGTCTTCATTCTCTGTTCCAATTTGAGCTTTATGGATTCGCAGATGCTGCCGCAATAAAATTAATTGAAAAAGATGATAACTTTTCTTTACCAAAACCTGTTTATGATGGCGGTTTTGGCCTTCTTTGGAAACCACGCGCACCACAGCGGCTGGGAAATGTTTTTGGTCATTTTTTCAATTTTCGAATCGATTTCCCTTTGTTTTTGTCCGTTGGTGAGGAGACTTTCAAATGGCGTTGGCTTGTTGGAATTGAAAGAGCATTTTGAAACAATAGATAAAGCATTTGTATTTTTGTGTTTAAGTTTTATTTTTTATTAACGGGTATTGTGTTCGTACAGTTGGGGTTGTTTTTGCAATGAAAATTCGTTTATTGTTATTGCGGCCTGCCAGCCTATTCGCATAATATAGTGACGATTTGACCACATTATCCAAAAAGTACATTTTTCTGTGGAGGAAAAATTCATGTTTAAAATAAAAATCAGTGCAGCCATGTGCATAATGATGCTTGTCCTTCCGGGGTGGTTGCAAGGACAAGAAATGGCTGATTCAACAAAAGCACAGCAAACAACACAACCTGTAAATCAGGTCACGAAGGAGCAGGTTGATGTAATCACCTCACAGCTTATCGCACCGTGCTGTTGGAGTGAAACCGCAAACTTACACAACTCTGCGGCAGCGATCGCAGTTCAGGAAGCTGTGCTTCAGGGACTGCAGGAAGGAAAAACTGAAGAGCAAATTAAAGCAGCTATGGTGGCACAATATGGAGAACGAATTCTGGCGACGCCAAAGCTAGAAGGTTTTAATTATTTTGTATTCATACTACCCGTCGTTGCCCTGTTGATAGGCGGGTATCTCGTCTGGATTTATTTAGCACGCCATCGTCCCACAGCACAAAAAACCTCAGGTACTCGAGGAAAATCCTTGAAGGATTACGACGATCGTATAGAAAAAGAACTGCAAAAATTTGATAATTGAGAGAATTTTCCCCAATGCGCGAATAAAAACATTCTTTCTCAAAAAGTCTTACTGGCTTTCTGAGTAGCCTAACACATATTTAAAAAACGGGAAGGGAAGAGATGCAACTTATTGAAAATCTGATTGCCATTGTTTTGGCGGGAGGTCAGGGATCGCGGTTGAGCCCACTCACCGAAAAACGATCAAAACCCGCTGTGCCGATTGCTGGAAAATTTCGCCTTATCGATGTTCCAATGAGCAACTGCCTCCATTCAGGCATACGCAAAATGTTTGTTCTAACTCAATTCGCTTCCGAATCACTTCATCGACATTTGACACAAACTTACCCATTTCCACCATGGTCGAATGGTTTCGCACAAATACTGGCAGCACAACAAACCCTGAGCAATTCGAACTGGTATCAGGGAACAGCCGATGCGGTCCGGCAGAATTTAATCTATCTGCGAAACAAAGACTTCGAATATTTTATCATTTTATCCGGTGACCATCTCTACCGTATGAATTATCGCCATATGCTGGAAACCCACCAGGCGCAAAATGCGGATGTTACGGTCTCTGTATTGCCGATCAGCAAGGAGAATGCCGATCAGTTTGGTGTTTTGAAAACGGATAACAAAGGGAAGATTGTCAGTTTCTACGAGAAACCGGATAGTCCGGAATTATTAAAACTATTCGCACCAAACATGCAATGGGTGAAGGCGCAAGGTTATTCCGGCTCTACAGATTGCATGCTCGCATCCATGGGGATTTATATTTTCTCACGCAAGGCGTTGTTCGAAATGCTTGAAGAAAGCAACGAAAGCGATTTTGGCAAAGGAATCTTCCCACAAGCAATTAAAAAATACAATGTCGTTGCGCATTATTTTGATGACTATTGGGAGGATATCGGTACCATCAAGTCCTTTTACGATGCGATGATTGATCTGACCAAGCCGGAACCGAAGTTTAATTTCTATGAAGAAAACAAACCAATTTATACACACGCACGTTTTTTGCCCGGAGCACAAATAGATGATTGCAACATCACCCAATCGCTGATATGTGATGCGGCGCGTCTTGATCATTCCGAAATTTCAGGAAGTATCGTCGGGGTACGCAGTGTTGTGAAAAAGGGATGTAAACTGAGAGGCGTCGTGCTGATGGGAGCGGATTTCATGGAGATGGAAGGCGAGCTCAAGGACAATGACAGCAATGGTTTGCCACCTGTCGGGATAGGCGAAAAAACGGTAATAGAAAAAGCCATCATCGATAAAAACGCACGTATTGGCAAGAATGTAAAAATGTTGGCGGCAGGCCGAAGCAATGAAAAAACGGACATGAATTATTCTATCCGCGACGGAATTTTAATCGTCCCGAAGGATGCCGTCATAGAAGATGGTGCTGTGATTAGTTGAGTTGAATGATTGCAGTGCACAGTGTGATTATACTTGCACTGCATTTTTTTTATACATTGGCATAGTTTTGATGGTTTTTGGCAAGTTCTGATGCCGCGACCGGAAGTCTTGAAGTAAAATGAATGCCCATCCCGGGCGCTATCCGGTTTTTTGAATCAAAAGGCGATTGGTCATTTCTCCAGACAACCTCTCCATAAATCGTGTTGTAGTCGAGGCTTCCCGGCTCGTCGAGACAGACCTGGACCCGGCTCCCTTTTTTTAGCGGGTGAAGTGTAACAACATGCATCCCTGTTTCACTTATATCAGTAGCAATCCCTCTTTGCCAGGCTGCCTGATGGTGAAATTGCAGATTACACCAGCAATTGAAACGCTCGGATGCACGCTTTTCTGCATTGCTCTGTTTGCCTGC
>QQUM01000485.1 GCA_008501545.1 Calditrichota bacterium | reverse complement strand
CTGCTGTTGTACTGCGCGAAAGTCGGATATTCCGTGCGTGCGTTGTGCATCCAGCCCGCACGCAGCTTGAAATCGGCTTCTGTTTCATCCAGAATCCAGGTCGTGCCCATATGCAAACTTTTCGTTTAATCAATTTGCCAGTACGCGGTTTGTTTTAAATTTAGCCGATAGTTTTCAGAGAAAACATCCTGGACAGCAAATTCGTTGTCTTCCTCATTGACGTTCCTGTAGGTGTGGAAATTCGTGCGATCTTTATAGGTTGCAATTTGCGATTTTAAGATGAATCTATTCATCAAAACTGAGCGAAAAGCGGCATTTGCATAAGCGAGTTTGGCTTCCTCGGTTGAATTGAAATCGGCAGGATTTTCAGCGCCGGCAAGCAGTTTCATTTGCTCGTTGTTGTTGAGAATCGAAAATTGCAGCTGGTGTGCCGGATTGAAATCGTATGTCAATTTTCCTGAAATTTCTTGTGAAAAAGGCAGTACAGAACCTTCGCTGGCAAACCCGGAAGCCAGTAAATCAAAATAGGTTCGACGCAGCGAAACGAGGTAACTCCCTTTGCCGTTTTGCAAAGCGCCCTCGGCAACGCCATTGAGATCCGTTAAATTCAATGAAAGCGAATAGCGTGATTTGTCGCGGCTGCCTTCGCGAGTCGTGACAGCGAGAACGGAGGACAATGCGTTCCCGTATTCTGCGGAATAGCCGCCCAGGTGCAGATGCACGTCATCGATCGTTTGCGGATTAAAAATGCTTAGACCGCCGCCCATTGCGATACGCATGCGATAGGGATTTGGAATGGCGATCCCGTCCATTATGACCTGATTTTGTGCTGGACTGCTGCCGCGGGTTGTGAGAAAACTGTTAAAATCGCCGCCCCCACCGACACCGCTGTAAATCTGCGCAGCACGAATCGGATCATCCATCGCGCCGGGCAGGTTGACGATGTCTCGTGCTTCGATTTTTTTTATATTGAGATTTTCAATCGATCGATCACTCTTCTCAAAGCGGTTGCCATGAATTTCAACAGAATGCAGCATAAGATTGGCTGGCAGGAGGTAGATCAGGAGCGGTTCATCAAAGCATGTTGATTTTTTGATTTGGATTATTTCATCGGCAAAACCAATGTGGCTGATTCGCAGTGAACAGGAATCTTGCGAAACCGAAAGTTGAAAAAAGCCCTTGCTATCACTGGATGTGCCCAACTCTGTCCCGAGCAAACTAATGTTTGTCGCCGCCAGCGGTTGCTGTGTTTCCGCATTAAAAATATGCCCTTTAATTTTGGGCTTATTGTTCACACCTGCCAAAAGAAAATGCGTATTCAAACAAACGAAAGCGCAAAAAATTGTGATAATTAAATGTATGTAAATTTTCAATCTGGCGACTCGTTTCAGATTTTAGTCAAACCGGTAAAATAATTTTATGATTTTCAATTCATTTTCATGAATAAAGACGATTGACTCACCATCGGGTGAAAAAGCGGGGTACTGGCCATGAGCGATCAATTGCTCAATTTTAAAGCCACTCAGATAAAAAATATAAATCGCATCCTGGTACGTAAAAGCAAGGCGTGCGCCGAGGATTTCGTGATTGTTGGAAAAGACAATGTCTGCAATGACGCCTTCTACAGTGCCGCTGAACCCGGGAATGTCAATGGGGATGATGTCTGCAGCGTCTTGTGCTGCATTGAGCTTTACAAGTTTAACTGTGTTTTCGGCGTGATGAATCGCTGCGAGATGCTTGTCATCGGTGAACCAGACTGGCTGTACGAGCGGCTCGGTCACGATTTGCGAGAGATCCGCAACATTGCCGTTTTCGTCTTCAAGGACAAGGGACGCGCCAGCGTTGTAGACAAATCGTTGACCACTTTGTGAACGGGACAAACGAAAAAGAGGTGTTATTTCTCTCGTCGTTTTTTGGGTCAACGATGTGTTGACCAGGGATTCATCCCCGGTCAGCAGATCTATTTTTACAACCTGGAGAAAATCTTTGATCTTGCGGCTTTTTATAATTTGAATTGTTGCATCATTTGAACTCCAATTCGGGAACATGTCCGTTGCCAGCGTGTCAAAATTAAATTCAGAAGGACTGATTTCATCGACAAAGGTGATTTCCTTCGTGTTGATATCCACCACATTGAGACGGCCGATTTGCTGCGTATGCAATGCCAAAACAGCTTCGCCCGACCGATACCAAATTGGCTGCTCATCCCAATAGTCGTCCGGCGCTAACCGGCTGCTATCCACTTGAAAATCAACGATTCTGCCATCTGCATAAAAACGAATCGTGTTGTCCGTGGAGCGCCAAATTAGATGGCTCATTTCTTTTGAATAATTAAGCACATCATTCATTTCGTTTGATATAAAATCAAATATGTGCAGGATTGCTCCATTTTCAGTGGATTGAACAAAAGCAAGGTGCTGGCCATCCCTGCTCCAGGCTGGGAATCGGCAGTCGTTGTTTGCATCTGTGAGATCTTGGAACGTTTGTTCCGCAAAGTCATAAATCACAATTTTGTGTGCCTCACCCTTGAGTTCAATAGCCAGTTTCATTGCAGCGGCATGATAAGCGAAGCGTACAATTTCACGGGCATTGGGGACTGTCGTTTCGGAGATAATTCCACCTGACTTGCTACGAATGGCAATGGTGTTTTGGTTCTTGATGTAGCCGAAGTTTTCACCTGACTGATCCCATTGCGGGTGGGCAAGCTCGGTTGCCGTATCTATTTCATTTGAAACTCCAAGCGTCAAATCATGAAAAATAAGCGATTTACGATCCAGTCGTACGGACAAAAGTTGCGTTCCGGATGCATCAATTGCGAAGTCTGTGAATTTATTTTTATTGCCATGAAAAAGGCCGAGGGGTTCATCAACAGGCTTTGCGGTGCTGTGGGCGGCAACTGTTGTTACCGCCTCATTGGCGATGTACGCGATTCGTTTGCCGTCGTTCGACCAGGCGGGTTGCAGCTTTGTTTTGCCATCGAAGGTCAGCTGCACGGGATCAGCTTGCAAATCAGAACTGGTGACTTGAACGATATTATTATCACAATTGAGAATGACGAGTAAAACACTGAAAAGCCCGATTGCGGGCGAATATCGAATCCACATAAAGAATTGCACTCTTTTCTTTGGAGAATTAATATGACAAGTGCTGTAGTATTCTGTCACAACTAAAAATGTGAGTCATTCAGCACGTCATTCCGGTTTCTGCGTTTCTCAGCAGAATACCGGAATCTTCTTGTGCAGGCAGCGTACTTGATATTCCACAAAACCAAAACACCCATGGTTCTTTGGGAGATGCCGGTATTGCAAAAAACGCAAACCGGCATGACGTTTTAGGAACCAAACTCACAAATTAAGCAGTGACAGAGTAGTAGTGAGTCAGCAATAAATTCCAGTGAACGCGTGCAAAAATCTCCATTTTCGCACACGCAAATGTTTCACTCAATTCAATTGGTGTGCCAGTTGGGGAAAAGGACAATCCCTGAAAAAAGTTTATTAAAAAACAAATGTTTACGAAAAAATTGCAGAAAGTAATTGCAAGACGGACAGTCTCGAAATGTTACAGCGAGTCGTAAATGGACGTGATTATGGATGTTGGTGATGTATGTAGAACAGTGGGAAAGTTGGATGGCATCATTATTCACTTGCCTTTTTGGTATATTCCATTTAATATATACCAATTAATGAAAGGAGGCAATCCATGCAAACCGCAAAAGTATTCATGAACGGCCGTAGTCAGGCCGTGCGTTTGCCGAAAGAATTTCGAGTCGAAGGCAAAGAAGTGTACATCCGGAAGGTTGGTGACGATATTGTGCTGTCGCCAAAAAAGAAAACCTGGAAAGATTTTTTCGCAATGCTGGAATCTTATGGTGATATGAGTGATTTTAACATCGAGCGGGATAAACGCCCACCGCAAGATCGGAAACTGTTTGATGAAGAGTAATAAAGGGGGGAAAAATGCACTTTATGCTTGATACAAATATTTGCAGCTACATAATTAAAAATTATTCAGAGCGTCTTGTTACCAGGTTCAAAGAAACAGATATTGAACAATTTTCGATATCATCAATCGTATTAGGGGAGTTATGGTTTGGTGTTGTTCGGAGTCCAAACAGAGCAAAAATTGAGCGATTCATTGAGGACTTTTTACGTTTCATTCATGTTGCTCCCTATCCTGAAAAGGCGGCATTTCATTACGGTGAAATTCGACATTTTCTTTCATCACACGGTCGACTCATCAGTGGAAATGATATGCTCATCGCGGCCCATGCAATGGCTGAAAATGCCACATTAATCACCAATAATACCAAAGAGTTTTCCCGCATTCCCGGTTTGAAGATTGAGAATTGGCTGGAATAGCAGAATGCAGGAAGACTCATTCACACTTTAGCAAAAAAATCATTCCCCTTATCATCCACGATAATCACCGCCGGGAAGTCCTTCACCGTAATCATGTAGATCGCTTCCATGCCCAGTTCGGGGTATTCCAGTACTTCAACCTTTGTGATGCAGTCTTTGCCCAGCCGGGCAGCGGTGCCACCGGGGGAACCGAGATAGAATCCACCATATTTTTTGCAGGCGTCTGTCACTTGCCTGGATCGGTTGCCTTTGGCAAGCATGATCATCGAGCCACCCTGTGCTTGAAATGGACCAACGTAAGGATCCATCCGTCCGGCCGTTGTCGGACCAAAAGAACCGCTGGCCTCTCCCTGCGGTGTTTTGGCCGGTCCGGCGTAGTAGATGATATGATCTTTAAAATACTGTGGCATCTCCTCACCGGCATCGAGGCGATCCTGTATTTTGGCGTGCGCCATATCGCGGGCAACGACGATTTTTCCGGTGAGCAGCAATTTTGTTGCGACAGGATATTGCGTTAATTCTTTTAAAATTAATTGCATCGGTCGATTAAGATCGACGCGCACAATCTCGCCACTTTTTACTTCCTGTTCCGGCAAATATTTCGACGGATCCGTTTCGAGCTTTTCGATGAAAACGCCTTCCTTGGTGATCTTGCCTTTGATGTTTCGGTCTGCACTGCAGCTTACTCCGAGACCGATGGGGAACGATGCGCCGTGGCGTGGCAAGCGCACGACTTTCACATCGTGGGCAAAATATTTACCGCCAAACTGCGCACCAAAACCGATCTTCTGTGCAGCTTCAAAAAGTTGTTCTTCCAGTTCGGTATCACGAAACGCGTGGCCACCTTCACCACCTTCGGTTGGCAGGCCGTCATAATAGCCGGTCGAGGCCATTTTTACAGTTTTCATATTCAACTCTGCGGATGTCCCGCCGATGACCACGGCAATGTGGTACGGCGGACAGGCTGCCGTACCCAGTGTCTTCATTTTTTCAACTAAAAATGGCACCAGTTTGTCGGGATGCAAAATAGCTTTGGTCTCCTGATACAAATAGGTTTTGTTTGCGGAGCCACCACCTTTTGCAACGCACAGGAATTTGTATTCGTTGCCCCGGGTGGCGTAAATATCGATTTGTGCCGGCATGTTGTTACCGGTATTTTTTTCGCGGAACATGGACAGTGGTGAGTTTTGCGAGTAGCGCAAATAGCTGTTTTTGTAGGTGTTAAAGGCGCCGAGTTCAAGCGCTTCCTTGTCATTAAATCCCGTCCAGACGTTCTGGCCTTTGTACCCGGTAATAATGGCTGTGCCGGTATCCTGGCAACTGGGGTAGATCATTTTGGCCGAAATGACCGCATTTTTCAATAATTCAGTAGCAACATATTTATCATTGTCCGATGCTTCGGGATCGTCGAGAATTTTTTTCAACTGGGCAAGATGGGCGGAGCGGAACAAGTGTGAAATATCTTTGAACGACCGTTCAGTGAGGATGGTTAAGGCTTCTTTTTCGACGACGAGTATTTCCTGACCATCAAAATTTTTTACGCTGACGTGGTCTTTCGACAAGAGACGGTATTCGGTTGTATCTTCGGATAATGGAAACATTTCCTGATACTTGTATTCAGCCATTTGGAACTCCTGTTATTTTGCAAACCTGTCTGGTGTTGGCATTGTGCAGGCTTATAATTTTTAGAGAGAATGTTAATAATTGCATAGTAATCCGTGCAAATTGAAAAGCGGGTTTTAATTTAATGATTTTTTGGGTAGCTCATAAAGCGCAAGCCGTTTTTGATCAAGATCCAAATTGGCAAAATAATCACGTTCTTCGGTGAATATCCATTGGCCGGCAGTAAAATTTGAATCAAAATGACTGATGCGTTCGATTTGTGCGGCTGGTTTGAGTCGCTCAAATGCGGTTTTTGAAATATGAACCGCAAGCTCAAGCCTGGCGAGAAGGTATGACATAACACAAAAAATGAGACCTTTTTTCAAAACGAAAACCCGTTTTATTTTATTGAAATTTACAGTTCATGAAAGATATAAAAAGCGCATTCGTGGTGCAACGATTTTTATTCCGGGTACGCCTTTGAAGTGTTCTGAATTTCTTTAATAAAGGGAATCCTGCATGAAATATTAAAGGACATGTAGAAAAGTTAATTTAAAGATCAACAATGCCGATTTCTGAAAGACCGATGCAGATAGCAATTTGGAAAAATCGGAATAGGATTTATTTTGACCGAATAGTTGTGCTCTTGGACTCCGGAAGACACCACATTTGATGAAATAGCAGCAATGCTATCCTTCTGTGTCAGGCGGGATTTTGGGTTTTGTGTAGGCGAAATATTTAAAGAGAAACGTGTGGGCTTAAGGAAGGGATATGTCGACGATTTTAATCGCTGAAGATGATCTTGTCACCCGGAGAATGTTGAAAGCAACTTTGGAAAAATTTGGCCATACCGTCATTGATGCTGCCGATGGTAATCAGGCGTGGGAGATGCTTAATTCGCCACATGCACCCCAATTGGTTATTTTAGATTGGATGATGCCTGGAAAAGATGGACCTGAAATAGTCGAAGCTTTGCGGAAAGTAGAGCGTGAGCAGTATCATTACATCATGTTGTTGACTTCGAAATCTGAAAAGGAAGATATTACCCATGGGTGGAAATCAGGCGCAGATGATTTTATCACCAAACCATTTGACCGCGATGAACTGAAACTCCGCCTTCATGCCGGTGAACGCATCATTGCACTTGAGAATAATTTAGCGTCGAAAAACCGTGAACTGGAATGGGCAAACGAGAAAATATTGACCGCAAATGCGCGTATGAAGGATGAATTACAGGCAGCAGCGAAAACACAGGCGGCTCTCCTTCCCAATGGTGAGTTTAAAAACGATAAGGTTGATT
>QQUM01000592.1 GCA_008501545.1 Calditrichota bacterium | reverse complement strand
CTGACATCACCGAGTGCGAATGGATGCTGCCAATGCTCGAATTTAGCTTCTTTCAGCGCAACTTTCAACTTTGCTTCACTCTCATCGCTTATAGGCAGGTCGCGACCAAAAGAAAAGTTCTGACTTTTGGCTGCGAATGCCAGTGGCCCCATTTCCATGGGCGTATCCTGCAGTGGA
The DNA here is from genome assembly GCA_008501545.1 of Calditrichota bacterium. Classification (GTDB taxonomy): domain Bacteria; phylum Zhuqueibacterota; class Zhuqueibacteria; order Zhuqueibacterales; family Geothermadaptataceae; genus Bioreactorimicrobium. The sequence continues at coordinate 7,093 of QQUM01000592.1, read as the reverse complement.
ATCCAGGCTGTGATGCATTTTTCTGAGGCGAGCGGCCAGTAATATTGGTCGGCATGCCAGGGTGTGGCGCCACCACCTGGTTCTTTATAGAGCGCCTGGTCGTGATAAAGCCGCACACCGGTTGTGCCGAGTAATTCTGCGGCAATGCGTGCCACTCGTTTTCCGAAGACAAATTCCTTCACAATTACACTTTGCTTCCACAAATTCGAAATTTGCAAAAAAGCTTTTTTATAGGTCGTGCGTTCTTCCATTGGCAGGTGCATGGTATTGAGCTGCATCACTTTAGCGGTTATTTTTTCACCGTAGTATTGCAAAACCTCAGCCGGAAGCACATCGCTCAGTTTTATAAATCCGTTTTCACGAAAGAATGCGATGTCTTTTTTTTTGAGATTGAAAGGGTCGTTTATTATATCGCAGGAATTGTTCATCTTGTCTCCTGTATTTGTGTCTTCCCGTACTCCTACTCGTAATCGTATCCGTACCCGGTTGTTAATATTCGAGAACGATTACGAGTAAGAATATTTAAAATTATGAATCGCACACTAAAAATTCTTATTATCCATCAACAATTCACGATATCCCGATTTTCAGAAATTATTTAAAGCCCGCGTTTGAGCGAATAAATTGTGGTGTGGCGTCTTGTCCGGAATTTCGCAACCTGCTGCACTGAATGTTCTGTTGCCAGGCATATAAATACTTTGTTCTGTTGCTGCATAGACCTCCTCCGGCGTGCCGCGCAGCATCACTTTCACTGGATCAAAATTTCCACAAAAAGCAACACTATCCCCGTATCGTTCACATGTTGCATGCATATCGACCATCCAATCGAGATCGATAATATCTGCGCCCGTTTTGATCATGTCGTCCACAATTTGATTGGTATCACCACAAATATGCAAGCGGGCAAGGGCGCCTTTTGCGTGAATTGCTGCGATAATTCGCTGTTCGTACGGCAAGGCAAATTCACGGTACATTGCGGGTGAGATTTGCGAACACAACGCATCGCCGATACCGATAATATCCGCTCCGGCTGCAATTTGTGCTTCGACAAAGGCTATTTCCAGTTCGACCGTAATCTCCAGCAAATCTTTCAGCCAATCCGGGCGTTCGTAAATATCCATCATAACCGTTCCGACGCCTCGCAAGTCGCCGGCTTCCGCCAGTGCTCCCTCAACCCAACCCATGACAGGGATTGCATTACCGACTTTTTCTTTCATTGATCGAATGGCTTCAAGCCGGTCGGACATTCTTTTGCCGTTTTCGGGTTTAGGGATGGATAAACGGTTTAAATCATCCGGTTCATTTAATAGCGGAATCTTGCAAACAGGCAAATCATCGGCTGGGAATTCGATCGCAGCGCCGAAATCGTGGGTTTCGCGGTATGGATCGGAAATCGCCTGCATGATATCGACGTTGAAATTTTCAACCATGGCGAGATTTGCTTCAACCAGCACATGGTAATCGAGGTAATATTTTGTCAATGGCTGATTAATAAAATGGGCGGCAAAGACCATGAAAATATCGAAATTTGGTGGCCGGTCGACAGTTTTTCCCTGCAACCGGTTTTGCATGCGTTCGAATGAATTCATCAGATTATTTCAACTCCCAAACTTGCACATCGTACGGATCGAGATGAAAGGAAACAGTTTCACCGTTTATACTGATTTCCCTGCACTCTGTGGCAGAAAAAACTGTTTTGCCAGCTTTTTGAGTGAATGCCTGATCAGTCAATGTAACTTCCTGCCCTGTGTCACTCAGGTTCAGAGCAACAAGCAGGGTACTATTTTGCATGGAGCGAACAAATGTGATAACGTCGCTGGCAGCCGATTCTACTCTCCAATATGCGCCGGTTTGCAGGGTTTTGTTTGTCTTTCTCAGGTTGATGAGATCTTTATAAAATCGCCACAGTGAATTGGGATCATTTTTTTGCTCTTCCAGGGAAATACCATCGTTGTCTTTCAGGTTGGTTTGGTCCCACCACGGGCCGGTGTTTTTATACCACAATGCCATGCCCGGGCCATCGACAGTTTGATACCATTCAAAAGCCTCCCGCCTCGGGATATCGTTGGCGTCAGAATTGCCGAATGCGCCAAATCCACCAGTGCCAGTCATTCCAAGTTCCTGGCCATAGTAGATGATGGGTACACCTTTTAACAGAATATTTAATGCTGCAGCAAGCTTTAATTTGGCGGTATTACTTTTGTATTCCGTGGCAACGCGCGACATATCGTGATTTTCTACGAAGATCATCTGGTGTTTATCCGCCGGTGTGACGAGCAATGTCGTATCAACCTTGTTTTGAATTTCCCTCGCATCGAATTTGCGGATTGCCTGGCTCAAGGGAAAGGCAAAAACATGACTTAAATCGCCTTTTTCGAAATAATCCGCGCCGTAGCCCCATTCTGCCTGCTCACCGATTATGATGAGATTCGGATTTATCGCCCGGAGTTCTGTGAACAAGGGCTTCCAGAAATTGCTGAGCAAACCGGTAAATTTCCCTTTCCAGTCCAGATCATCCATGATGTGATCGATGCGAAATCCGTCGATGCCGTCTTCAAAATTGCCATCGTTGTTTGGATCGACCCAATATTTGAAGAGCTCGTAATGATATTTTTTCACACTTTCATTATACAAATCGGTTGTCGCAATTTTGGTGAATGTGCCGTCGTAGGATTGCAGTCCAGTCAAATCAAAAATGATTGTTTCCGGCTCTGTGTTGTCCGGGCCATTATAAATCATGTGTTTGCTGTATGGTGAAGCCGGATTTTTGTAGGAATCTTTGAACCATTTGTGTTTCTCGGTGACGTAATGAATTTCCATATCCATTATTAACTTCATACCGCGGCGGTGCATGGCCCGCAGCAAGGCGAAATAGTCATCTTTGCTGCCGTATTCAGGATCGATGGTTTCAAAATTGATTGGAAAATAATTATGGTAATAATCTGATTCATACAGCGGTGTCAGCAATACTGCCGTTACGCCGAGTTCGTGCAGGTAGTCGAGTTTTTGCTGCAAACCCTTTAAATCGCCATGATTATCACCATTACTATCGTAAAAACTGCGCTGGAAAACGTGATAAAAAATTTCTGATTCAGAATGTTGTGTTGCCCGGGATTGCATTTGTGTCGGTTCACAAGCAGAAGTTGCGAGAAGAATAAAAAAGGAAAGAAAAGCTGTGGTTAATTCATACTTTTTCAACATAGATTCCTCCTTAAAGCACTGTTCACAAAGAAGGCAAAAAGGTGAGCTGGTAAATGTTACGATTCACAATTGGATGAAAATAGGACTTTTATCCTAAATGGAATACCTTAAATTTGTCAACTAATAAGACTATTTTTGCATAATTTCGCCTAAGAGCAAAATAAGTGTACTATGAAAGCCATGTTTGAATACATTGGTATTGATAAAACCGAATCCATCAAGGTTCGACATATTGTGCAAAAGAATATCGATATTCCCTGGCATTTTCATCCGGAGTATGAAATCGTTGTTATTCTGCGTGGTGCTGGAAATGTATTTATCGGTGACGGGATGGATCGGTATGAAGCTGGCGATACACTTCTTATTGGCAGTAATGTGCCCCATGTTTTTATTGATGATTCCCATAATAAAGAGAAAGTGGATGAGAATGGCATCGAAGTCGTGGTTGTACAATTCAGGAGTGCTTTTTTCTCTGGTTTTTCGGATTTAAAGGAATTTTATAACGTTTCCTCTTTACTTAACAAAATGCAGTGCGGCGTAAAAATAGCGGGGAAAGTGGAAAATGCGATTGCAACAAAATTTTGTGTACTTGCACAATTGTCCGGGCTCAAGCGCATCACAGAATTTCTGCATATATTGGATCTGATCGGGAGTTATAAGAACTTGCACCTGATTAATCCAATTGCAGCGGCATCAATATTGCCCAACATGCGTTCGCATAGAATTTTAAAAGTAATTCAGTTTATGAATAACAATTATCATCATGACCTAAAACTGGCACAATTGGCACGACTTGCAAATATGGAAACCACCTCTTTTTCTCGTTATTTCAAACATCACACGCGAAAGACTTTTACCGGTTATCTAAATGAACTCCGATTAAGTTATGCATGTAAATTGCTCATCGAAGGGTCGCTTTCGGTAACGGAAATTTGTTATGAAACCGGGTATAACAGCATCTCTCATTTTAACCGCCAGTTTAAGCGTGTGTACAACTTAACACCGAAAGCGTACCGTGCTCGTTTTTACACTCAGCATTAAGGCGGTAAGTTACCTTTATTCCGGGTGTTCAGGTTGCTCAGTAAAAGAGGTTGTTTGTTTTTAATAGCTTTGTCCACGAATTTCACGAATCTGCACTAATTTTTTTTGGCTGATCAAAATTGGTTAAAAAAATAACCATTCGTGTAATTCGTGTAATTCGTGTAATTCGTGGACAAGATTTTTATAAACAGGCTGAGTTACCAACAAACCAGATACCTCTGTAATTAAATTTCCGGTCAGGTTGAAATGATTAATGCGCTGGTGTGCAGTTTTAAGAAATGGGCGAGAACATGAGTGGTGGTAAGGATGCTTTTGATGCTATGGGATTACGTCCCTTATATCTCATTTATGCAACAAGAAACAGCTTGACTTTTTCTCATTGACAAATTATCTTCTTCACCTGCTCGCCGAAGTGGTGAAATTGGTAGACGCGCACGGTTCAGGGCCGTGTGGGAGCAATCCCGTGGGGGTTCGAGTCCCCCCTTCGGCACATAAAAAAAGCCAACTCATTCGAGTTGGCTTTTTGCATTAATAATTGATCGCGGCTTTGCCGATGAACTCTGTTTTCTCGGTTTTCCCGTCTATCTCGGCCTTCGCTTGTATGCGATACAGATAGATGCCATTGCCCAACCGGTCGCCGTCCTCATCCAGGCCATCCCAGAAAATTTCGTTATAACCAGCCGTGCCAAACATGCTTTCCATTTTGCGAATTTTTCTGCCGGAGACCGTATAAATTGCAATATCGATTTCTGCATCGGCATTTAAAAGAAATGTAAAAGTTGTATTATCGGTGAACGGATTTGGGTAGTTGAGTACATCGCGCAGAACAAGTTCGCCAGCTTCGGTAATTTGAAAATCGAAGGACAGTTTGGCTGAATTGTTGGAATTATCCCAGGCCTTTAATTCACCCTGATGAAAGCCAACCGCCAATTCCGGCAATTGCGCAACAACCTTTCCAGCCAAATGATCATTTTCGAAATAGACGAAATCCTGTGTCAGGTCGTATTGATTTTCTGTGTCATTGTCCACTGTGAGCGTAATTTTATGGCCCACTTCACCGGTCACATTAATGCCGGATAAGGCATCCCGCAAAGTTGCTGAAATCATTGCGTTTGCCGGAACCGGGTCGCCGTTGCTGAAGGATTCACGACCGGTAAAATTGATTTCGATTTCCGGCCCTTCGGCGTCCTGTAAAACTGCTGAACTTGAACTGATAGGGATATTGCCGATTGTGCCCGAGGCTTCCCAATCATCGCCGTATCCATAGATTTTCACGCTTGCATTGTTTCCACCATAGGTCAGGTCTTTTGGAACGATAAAACTGGTATTAAAGCGGCCGTTTTCAACACTGCCCTTCCCACGAAAAAGAATATTGCCTGGCATGCTGAACCGGACACTCGAATTAAATTCAGCAGTGTAGGTCACTTCGCGTTCATTGTCATAAACCAGCACGTCAACCTGGCCCGGTGTTTCGATACGTTCGCCTGTGTTCTGGAAAAGATCGCCGGTTATTGCGGTTGTGTTCAGCGAAAGTAAAGTATCAGGATTCACCGAACTGACCCGTGCAATGGAGCCGGGAGCGGCGAGGATAATTGATGGATCACCGATTATAGTATATTTTTCATCGTTTACGATACTACTACTGCTTAGCGTTAAACGAGCAAGCATGACGGCCTCGCCAACAGATGTCAAATTCTTTTCATCAAGGAAAAGCTGACGGTAAAATGCACTGTTTATTTGTGCATTCTGATTAGAGTAGACCACACGGCTGGCAGTTAAAATGCCAATTGCTCCGCCATTTTCATGGAACAGTAACTCTTCTGTAAAGCTTTGTCGACCGGGATCATCGAAGCGTCCGAAATCACAGGTTGCCGCCACAAAGAATGCTTGCTTTGCACCGTTGGCAATTTTGGATAAATCCTCATTTTGCACGAATATTCTTTCGTGTGCCCACAACGTCGGATTGCCGTGTCCGACATAGTTCACGATAAGTGAACCCACATTGATTGCATCGATCAGTGCGTTTTGCGCATCTGGTTTTCGAATACCCAACACGGATGAACTGCGTATGGCTCTGTAGTTCATAAGATAGACTTTTTGGGGTATGATATATTCCGGGATATCATTTTCCATAATGCCTTCAGCCTGGGGTGTATGAAGGTAGAAATCAATTGATTTTGCAGTGCCGTTTTGCACATATTCATCGTCTGCTACCATCGTCATCGTATTGCGCCAAATTCCCATTTCGGGATTGGTTTCATACTGAATGGTTTTATCGACGAACCGAGTGGCTTCCTCTTCCGTTTGAATAGGTGCGCGGCCGATAGTCAGATCCATGATCCGGTCGTCACCGGAAACATAAGTAAAGTAGGATTCAATATTGCGGTTGCTCAGTTCACGATTTTCAGTTGTCTGAAATGAAAGAATGTGGTTGTATGTACCTGCCGATCCGATATTCCTGTAATCGTAGGTTCCATCACCAAAAAGAAGAATGAAACGCGGTTGTTTTGTCCAATTATGGAACGCATAAGCAACAAAATCGCGCAGCGCAGTCGGATCATTGAGACCCCAGCCAAACTCATCCATAATTGTTGCAATATCGACAACCTTAACATCGAAACCACGGGCGTTGCGTTTATGTTCAGCGAACCGGTTGGCCTCCGCTTGCAGGAGCTCCGGTGTGACAACGATCATGTCCGCCCGATTTGCTGTCTCGCGTAAATCGGAATACGTGTACCGGCTGAGACTGAGCGGTTCTTTAAAACTTGTTGCTGCGAAATAGCGCCTGGCGATTGAATCAGTGCCTGCATCGGTGAATTGCCAGTTATTACCCGCTGTGGTAACTGCCAAT
>QQUM01000318.1 GCA_008501545.1 Calditrichota bacterium | reverse complement strand
AATACGCACAAATCAGACAACTACAACCATCGATTCAATACGTGCGAAGAAAGAAATCTAACAAAATGAGAAAAACACACCCGATACTCTTGCTGTTATCCATTTGTGCAATGTCCCTCTCCGCCCAGACAGAAAAGCTCGGTGATAAAGCAGATGGAAATCGCAGCCTTCCAGTCCACCGGATCAAGTTATTCGATGAAGACGGAGGTGTCGTCAAACCCTACCACGATCGGCGCATGCCATTTTCAACCCGTGAAACATGCGGCCGTGAGTGCCACAGCTATGATACTGTTAGTCAGGGTTGGCATTTTGAAAATGGATTTGCTTCATCTTCCCCGGGACGGCCGGGACAACCCTGGATTTATTCTGATCAATACAGCGCGACACAAATTCCCCTTTCCTGGCGCGGATGGCCGGGCACGCTGCACCCGCACGACATCGGCATGAGCGCATTTGATTTCGTTGAAAAATTTGGTGGATTTTATCCCGGGGGTGCCGTCGGCGAGGCAGATTCAGTGCATTTGCTGGAAAATTTCATGCGCTGGCGCGTCTCCGGAGAACAGCAAATCAACTGCCTGGCATGCCACGAGACAAATCCCGGTTATGACCCGGCCGAGTACATCACACAAATGAAAAAACAAAACTTTCGCTGGGCACCAACTGCTGCCAGTGGCATTGGTCTCATGGAAGGATCTGCATCAAAAATGCCGGATAATTTTACGCTTTACGGCAACTTCGATGCACCTTCTCCCAACGATCCGGTACCGATGATTTTTTATGAGGAATCTCAATTTAATCGTCAGGGGAAAGTGCTTTTTCAAATTGAACGCAGGGTACCGAACGAGAAATGTTATGCCTGCCACTCCACTACAGTGGTCGGAGAAAACAAAGAACGTTGGCATGCCGACGACGATGTACATCTTGTTGCCGGGATGCAATGTGTTGACTGCCACCGCAACGGCCTCGATCACAAAATGAACCGCGGCTTTGAAGGTGAAGCAAATGCAGCAGCTTCGCTCACCTGTGCCGGCTGCCATCTTGGCGACGATCCGGCAGCTCTGGCGGGACGGATGGGCGCACCGAAACCACAACACGCCGGATTACCGCCAATACATTTCGAAAAATTGAGCTGCACCGCCTGCCATGCCGGCCCGACACCGGAAAACCAACCCGTGGATATCAAAACATCCATTTCACACCAGTTGGGCACGATTGGTGTCAACAAGAGCGCCACTGCCATGCCGCATGTGAAAGCACCCGTCTTTTTAACAGGACATGATGGGAAAATTGCACCCCACAAAATTATGTGGCCTTCTTTTTGGATTGATTTACATGATGGTGAAATCGACATCTTACCGGCTGAAAGCGTTCGTACGGTCGTGATCTCAAAGTCAACATTCAGGGACACGTTAGGTACTGGTGACTGGCCGCAATTTTCTGATTCACTTCTGGCTGTTGTGCTCGATTCGCTGGCACAACAAGATACGACGCGGCAACAAGTTGGCTACATCAGCGGCGGCATGTTATATACAGCGAAAAATGACAGTGAAATAGTCGCGCAAAAAAGTCCAGCGGGAAAACCCTATGCATGGCCGCTTGCGCATGATGTCCGCCCGGCCAGGTTATCGCTCGGTACCAACGGTTGCGACGACTGCCATGCCCATGACAGTGCGTTCGCATTTGCCAGCGTCTCGCCCCCGACGGCTGTCGTTTCAGCCCGGGGAAACCTGCAATCGATGACGGCATTACGTGGTGCAGCACACTGGGAAGCGAAACTGTTCTCGCTGGCATTTTATTTTCGACCGTTGCTCAAAGTTCTTATTGTCATCGTCACTGTGATTCTCGTCGCAATCGTGCTGCTGTATGCCTTCAAAGGATTGGCAACAATAACACAAAATCTGGCTGAAAAATAACTTCTGCTAAAGGGATAAATCGTGCTTTTTTCAATTATTTCTCTCCTGGTCTGCATCGTTGCCTTCGTCTGGCTCTTTACGGCTTTGCGTGCCACTGGTATCAGTGCCAGTGAAATGATCAAGTGGTGGAGGCATCAGTTTAAATACTACCGTACACAAGCCCGTGCAAATGGGTGGCTGAATAAAAGCTCGCTGCGAAATTTAAGTTATTTTTTCGCTCTGGATTTTTTACTTATCCTCGGCATTACAGGTTTTATTCAACCATGGCTATTCATAAAACCGATGTCCGGGTTGTTGCTCATGTTGCATCTAACCGTAGCGCCTCTTTTTTCCCTGGCACTTCTCTTCTTCGTTCTCTTCTGGGCGCACAAGCAACGCCTTGTCAAAGAAGAAACCAGCCTGAATTTACGATTAAAAATTTGTTTTTGGACCACATTGATTCTCGCGTCCAGTGCAATTATAGCAATCGGTTTGAGCATGTTCCCACTGGCCGGGACCCAGGCCCAAATTATCCTGCTCGCAGTCCATAAATACGTAGCTGTCGCGCTGATCGCAGCAGTCATCGTATATTCATTTTATGCAATCCGCATGTTCATGCAAAAAAACGATTAGTTCGTAATGAACTGACCAAAAATCAGAACAATAAACCAGGAAATCAAACATGAAGACCTTGTTTTCACTCATTCTATTGACCGCCACATTTTGCTATTCCAGTGAGGCGATTAATGTTGGAACCTACCCTCAGGAAGTACGGACATTTTATAAAACCAGCGATGGCTTGCCATCAGATGTTGTGCATGCAGTTGCGATTCATCCCACTGGTACAGTATATGCCGGAACAGACAAAGGCCTTGCCTATTTTTCCAATAAAAAATGGCACACAGTAGAAGAATTGCTCAATGCTTCTGTGCAGAGTATCGGTATGGACGGAAATGAGGTCATTGTCCTTGCAGCAACAGAAGCAGGGAATTTCCTCGCAATTTTGAAAAATAATAAAGTTGAAAAAGAGATAAATTTACATGAAGAATTCGCGCAGAGCGCCCTTATCGTTTCCGGGAATGCTATTTATCTCGGGAACAGCAGCGGGCTTTATCAACTCGACTACAAAAAAGATCCAAAACAGCTTGCCCTTGCAGGCCATGCCATACGGCAACTATACTTATCATCTGAGAATAAAATTCTGGCGGCAACAGATCTCGGGTTGATGAAAATAGATTTAAAAAAGAAAAAAGAAAAAGCGTTGTATCCCTACGAAGGAACACGCAGTTGGGCGCCCCGTGACGTGCAGGCCGTATTCCACGACAGCAAGGGACGTTTGTGGTTTGCATCGGCTCAAGGTGTGGGAATGCACGACAAGACATGGACGCTTTACACCGGGAAAGAAGGTTTACCCTACAACAATTTCACAACCGGATCACCCGGCGAAAACGGTGTCGTTTGGTTCGGTACGAGCAAAGGCGCTATTCGGTACGACGGCAATCACTGGGCTTACCGCCAGGGCATGCGCTGGCTTCCCGACGACCATGTGAACAGTATCGCCGTGAACCAAAACGGCGATGCATGGCTGGCCACGAATAAAGGGCTCAGCCTCATTGAACGCAGACCCATGACCCTTGCAGAAAAAGCGAAATTTTATGAGGATGAAATCGACCGCTACCACCGACGCACGCCATATGAATATGTATTGGAAGTCGGTTTGCCGGAAGCCGGTGTAAAAGCCAATGTTCGCCAACGCGACAGTGACAACGATGGCTTGTGGACCAGCATGTATGGCGCAGGCGAATGTTTTGCCTATGCTGCCACGAAAGATCCATTAGCGAAAAAACGGGCAACAAAAGCCTTTAAAGCGATGGAATCTTTGCGGAAGGTGACGGAAAATGCAGAAGTGAGTCCACCACATGGCTATGTTGCCCGCACGATTTTGCCCACAGATGGCCCGAATCCCAACGATGGCCGTCTGGAACGTGATATCAGAAATCAACAAACGAACGATAAACTCTGGAAAGCCTACGAACCACGTTGGCCGCGCAGCGCTGATGGCAAATGGTATTACAAGACCGATACGAGCTCAGATGAACTCGATGGTCACTATTTTCTCTATGGTCTCTACTATGATCTTGTCGCTGAAACAGAAGAAGAAAAAGACGCTGTACGTGAACAAGTCAAGGCTTTAACCGATCATCTCATCAAACATGATTTCCAACTGGTTGATGTCGACGGCAAACCGACCCGCTGGGCACGGTTTAGTCCAAAGGAGATGAATTACAGCAAGAATTGGATTATCGAACGCGGACTCAATTCGCTGAGCATGCTAACCTATCTCGCTGTTGCTCAGCACATTACCGGGGATAAAAAATACGGCGAAGTGATGGACGATCTTATCAACAATCACAGCTACATGCAAAATCTCTCACGGCAAAAATACCATCATGGCATCGCTACCGGCAACCAATCCGATGATGAAATGGCATTCATGAATTACTATCATCTGGTAAAATATGAAAAAGATCCCGAGCGCCGCTCACGCTTTGCCATATCCTTGTGGGATAGCTGGAAAATGGAAGAACCGGAAATGAATCCACTCTTTAATTTTGTTATTGCGGCTGTATCCAAGGGTGTGACCTATACCGATGCTTTCGACACACAATCAACTGAACCGACTGGCACCTGGCACGAAGACGCAATCGAGACATTAATGCGTATTCCACTCGATCGAGTGAATTGGCGGCATGACAACAGCGAGCGCATCGATATCCTGCGTCCCCACAAATCAAATGAAGCCTACGATGAAAGGTCTCTTGCGCGCAAAGGGTATCGCAGTAATGGTAAAGTTATTCCCGCTGACGAATCCTATTACAATCACTGGAACCACGATGTGTGGCAACTGCAATCCGGTGGAAATGGCCACGGTCTTGGTGACGGCACTATCTTTCTGCTGCCCTACTACATGGGATTGTATCACGGGTTTGTAAAATAGATTCTCTACGTAATAACCAACACCCAATATCCAATTATCAAGTTTTTTAATTGGACATTGGGTGTTGGATGTTGAATATTGGGTATTGTGTGGCGTTGTTGTACGTCGGCCATGATTACGAAAAAGCTGTAGCTGAAATGAACAAATTATGCCCGGCATGTTTTGTGATGCCCGATCGCGAAACTGCGGAAAATCTCCCCAAAACACCCTCAAAAATAAAATCACTGGCTCTCATACAATCAGGCCACAAGGCTCTGGGCTACAGTTTTTCATTTTTAAGACCTTTGTAGCCTTGCCCCTTGTGGGCAAAATTGAAAGGACGAAGTATGGCTCAACAAAAAAAAGTAACCGGTATCGGTGGTATTTTCTTTAAATGCCGGGATGTGCAAAAGATGAAAGACTGGTACCAGAAACACCTGGGATTAAAAACCAATGAATACGGCTCTTTGTTCGAATTTCGCAGTTCAGAAAATCCGGAGCAAAAAGGCTATTTGCAATGGAGTCCTTTTCCGCAAAACACAAAATATTTCGAACCGTCGAAGCGGGAATACATGATTAATTACCGTGTTGAAAACCTCGAGCAATTACTCGAAGACCTGAAAGCAGAAGGTGTGGAAATCGTCGGGGAACTGGAAAGCTATGAATACGGCAAATTCGCCCACATTCTCGATGCTGAAGGCAATAAAATTGAACTCTGGGAACCGGTTGATCAGGTGTTTACTGATTTGTACGAAGGTACGACGACACGGTAAAAAAACATCAATAAACAATATTCAACACACAATATCCAATGTCCAAGTTTAAAGCATTGAAATTGAGTGTTGAGTGTTGAGTGTTGGATATTGAAACAACTAAACAATAATCCATGAAAAAACTATTAAAAGTTGTCTTAACTTTATTCTTGCTACTTTGTATCCTCGTCTACTTCCTGTGGATTTGGCCGTTCTGGGGTATGCCGTTTAATGGCCAGCGTCATGGCACTCCACCGCTCACACCTGCCTGGGCGCTGGAGTGCTGGCTATGGGAAGATGATGTCAATACCGCGGACCGGGTGGATGAATTGCTGCTGGGATACAAAGAGCATGATATCCCGGTGCGCACCATCATTCTGGACAGTCCATGGAGCACTCGCTATAACGATTTTATTGTCGATACAACACGTTATCCACAGCCTGAAACCTGGTTCAACCAACTTGAGAACGATGGCTATCGCGTTGTTTTGTGGATGACAAGCATGGTGAACAGCTTCAGCAAAGACACAAAGTTTAAAAAGACGGCTGACTGGTACGATGATATCGCTGAAAAAGGATTTCTGGCTGCAGAAAAACACCAGGTAAAATGGTGGAAAGGACGTGGCGGATTCATCGACTATACCAATCCAGAAGCCATGCAGTGGTGGCAGAAGCAACAACAACCCATTTTTGATCTTGGCATCGATGGCTGGAAGCTGGATGGCACAGCAACATTCTTCTCCAGCGATTTATTTGGCTTTCCGCTTCCCTACCTGCACACTTTTTCAGGGCGAATGACAACACGGCAATACATGGATTTCTATTACAGAGAAGAATTCAAAAATGGGAAAAAGCACAATCCGGAATTTATCACCCTCGCGCGTGCTTTGGATGGCAACATTATCCATCCGGAAGGTTTTGCGCCAATCGACGCAGCCCCGGTTACCTGGGTTGGGGATCAGGAGCATATCTGGCAGGCACAGCAAGGCGATGATGACCCATTTTTCGATGACAAGATTTTTGGTGGCAGCGAGGGAATCGAAACAGCCATACAGGATATTCTTGGCAGTGCCGAACTCGGCTACAACGTCATCGGTTCCGATATTGCCGGCTTTTCCGGCGCTGAAATCCCGCCAAGACTTTACATCCGTTGGGCACAATTTTCGACTTTCTGCGGCTTGTTTTTAAATGGGGGGCATGGCGAGCGCGCACTTTGGAAACGAAGTCAGCAGGAATTGGAAATCATTCGCAAATTCTCATGGCTGCATACAGAACTCGTGCCGTACATGTACAGCTATGTTGTCGCTGCTCACAATGGCGGGAAAATTTTACAACGACCAACACGCGGAAAATACCACTACTTTTTCGGTGATGCCTTCCTGATTGCACCAATTTACCGCGATACGCTTTCTCATACTGTGCAATTACCACCAGGCAAATGGCGTTATTTTTTTGATGACAGCCGGATATTTACCGGGGATCAAACAATTGAAAAAGAATTTCCCCTTGATGAATACCCGGTTTTCGTCCGTGAAGGGGCAATCATCCCCCTGAATGTGGAACGCAGCTACACCGGATTCGGTGATCGCGCCTCGCACGGCTATACAACTGTGCTAATTTACCCCGACACCCTGAACCAGTTTACTTTATCCGACCCAACAAGT
>QQUM01000126.1 GCA_008501545.1 Calditrichota bacterium | reverse complement strand
AATTTTGTGAATGTCCGGTTATTTTTGCTTTTCGAGATCGTTACGGTTGACTTTATTGTCTTTTACTTTTTGCTTTTCGGAAAGGAAACCAAGGACTTTCTGCTCGAATACATCCGCTTCAATGTCTTCCATTTGCTGCGGATTTTTCCTCATCTGTTTTAAAAGAAGTTTACCGTCAACTCCGCGATCTGAGGCATAATCGTTAATAAAGGCCTCAACATCGTTCTCTTCTATTGTAATATCGTGCGCTGCAGCAATTTTCTTACGAATCAACCGCCACTTTAAATTAAAAATAGCGCCTTCACGGTATTGTTCCCGTATAACTTTCTCGTCAAATTGCTGTTCTTCGCCTTCACGCAACCTGGCACGCATATCTTTAATGATTGCATCCAAATAAAATTGAATCATGCCATCCGGAAGGTCAAATTTGTTTTCAGAAATCAGCTTTTCGATTATACTATGATAAAATCCCTTATCCAGCTCCCGCTGTGTATTTTTTTGGATTCGTTTTTCAAGCTCGCTTTTTAACGCATCCAGCGTCTCATAATCACCTGCATCTTTCGCTAATTCGTCATCGAGTTCCGGCAGTGATTGGGTCTGGATATCTTTAACTGTTACCTCAAATTTCACATTTTTTGCTTCACCGGTCTGGCCATCCGACGGTACTGAAACCGTAATGGTCCGTGTTTCATCAACTCCGATTCCAACAAGTTGTTTCCCTATGTCCGAAAGCTCAGCATTGTCGTCTTTAAGTTTAAGAAAACGGTTTTCCATTTTATTTCCGATTATCGGAAGCCCACTCTCGTCCAGTTCCTGCAAGTCTGCACTCACAAAATGATCTTCTTCCGCTTTGCCTTCCACTTTTTCCCAGGTGCTGTTGTCGCGGCGTATTTGCTCAAGTGCTTCCGTAAGATCATCATCAGACACTTCGTACATTTGTCGGTCAAATTTAAAATTTTCGTACTTTTGCAATTCAAATTCGGGCTCAACTTCAACTTCGTATGAAACGGTCAGGTCACCACCCGGTTTGTAGTCCATGTTTTTGATGGAAGCCGGGGCAGCAATATGCAAATCCTCCTGTGCAGCACCACGCTGAAACAAGACAGGCAGGAGATTCTCTATCACTTCTGCCTCAAGACCGGGGCCATATAACTTTTTAACGATTGAAAGCGGAACTTTACCTTTTCTGAATCCTTCAAGTTTCACCTTCTTTTGGGCATTTCTTAACGATTTCTCAAATTCAGGAGCAAGCTCTTCCTGTGGTACGATGATTTCGACATCCCGTACACAGTTTTCTTTTTCTGTTACATGGACTTGCAAAACAACTCCTACGTTTAAAATTGATCACGAAAACAAACAGCTGTAAATATAACAAAAACGGGCATGCAATGCCCGTAGAAAATGGTCAAGTGGTCGTAAAAATTACGTAACATATGCGAGAGGGGGGACTCGAACCCCCAAGCCCGAAGGCACTAGATCCTAAATCTAGCGCGTATGCCAATTTCGCCACTCTCGCTTTTCTCTCAAATTACCAGGATACAAACAATAAGGTAATCCGCGATGAACACGCTACAGAGAACTGCAAATATAGAAAACCAGCTTTTGAAAGTCAATAGCAATAAGCGCAATATTAAGCCAAAAAAAAGCCCCGATAAATCGGGGCTCAGTCAGTTCACTTTACTTAATTCAAAAAAATATTTTAATCGATCGGCTATTCCGTTTCGGCAGAAACAAGAGGCACGTGCTTCGCCTGATCATCATAGCGAACATACAGCGGTGCATTGATATCAAACCAGCCCGGTAGCAGAAAGACAGCCTGGTGTGTGTCACCATTTTTCATCGTACCGCCGAAGGGTTCGTTTTCATTTAAACGGATGACATCTTTTTCCGGATCCAAGCTGTCTGCTGACCATGCTTTGCCATTTTGGATAAACTTTATCTTAAAGGGATCAAAATAAATTGCAGTAGATGGCGCTGGAGAAACCGAAAAAGTCAACGGGACGACATCATGCCCGACCATTTTAACAACGCGTTCACTGAAGGTCGATTTATGTGCAACGAGCATGGTGAGCTTGAGCGCTTTGCTCATGTCATCTCGCACGATATAAGCAGTTACGCCATCTTTTTTAACGAGTCGACCTGTCGTTTTGGTGTACTTGCTTTGAGCGGCACTCTCACCGCCGGGGTAAAGCATGACAGCACCAACGACTACCAACAAAAAATATTTAAAATGCATGTTCAACATAGTTCTCAGATTTAATATAGATTTATTCATAACACACCTCCTTAGAATTAGTGCGACGCTGTTAGCAGCTTATGAAATCTATCCATCCTACTACAAGGAACATGCCAAAACCGGATACAGACAAAAAACCTACCTCTAATTTATGTTTTTATATAACTTATAATTAAATACATTTTATGGTGCTTTCATTCGAAAATTGTGTATCGGATGTACACTGTCTCACAACGGACGTTTTTTAAGATATGGAATTAACTGGGTATAAAAGGTGAGTTATATGGAGGGTAATAAATCCGTTTTACGGGTGTCACTATGGGTGTGATCCCCAAATGGGAGAAGAGCAAAATTCATCTTATTCCGGATCGGAGAAATCAAAACTATTAATCATACGTTGCAAATCATTGGTGTAACGGCGATAGGTTTTATGGGGTGCTACAACAGCGACCAGCACAACATTTTGACCAAAGGCCTTAAAAAATCGAAAAATAATCTTGCGGAAATTGTCACCTTCCATAAAAACTTCTTTCAGCCGTTGAATTTTTCCCAAAGTGTTTGCAAGGCGTTTCACATCGTTGAGAACGAGGGATATTTCGGCTAATCTTTCCTCGTCTAATGGGTCATCAGAATGTGCTTTGGCCAGATACAATCCTTCTTCGGAGAAAAGATACACGGCTTCATAGTTTCCGAATTTAACAAAATCTTTCATGCGCGCTTCGATTTGAACTTGTGGCGCATCATTGTGAGTTTCCATATCCATCCTCAGACAGTTTCATGGACGCGTGCAATCGTCGCTTGCAGGGTTAATTTCAAAGTTTGCAGGACACCATCACCTCGTGACGCAACGGCCGGTACAGTTGGCACTTTAAGAAAATTGAGTTTTTCTTTCAAATCAGCAATAGAACCGGCCGTTGCCAAATCCTGTTTGTTTAATTGCAAAATCCAGGGAAAATGATCCAGGCTGTGTCCCTCACGATTTAAATTTTGTTCAAGGTCGAGAAGCGAATCGAGGTTATCCTCCAGCCTGTCCTGCTGAGAATCAGCGACAAAGACGATTCCGTCTACACTTCGCAAAATTATCCGACGACTTTCGGTGTAATAGATTTGTCCCGGTATTGTATAAAGATTGAATATGGGCCGCATCCCTTTGATTTTGCCAAATTCAACCTGCAGGAAATCAAAATAAAGCGTTCGTTCTTCCCTGGTTTTTAATGTGATGAGTTCGCCTCGGCAAGTCGGGCTGATTTGTGAATAAATATATTCCAGGTTGGTTGTTTTACCACTCAGACCAGGACCGTAGTAGACTATTTTAAGATTTATTTCTTTTTGCGCCCAATTGATAAACACTGCTACTCTTTCTTAAAAGATGAATCGAAAGCATTCCCGAGCAGGTCGGCAAATTCGTTATCGAAGATGGCTTCGGAGGCTTTCTCCTGTGTTTTCGCTTTATCCAAAATTTCACTAAGCTGTTTTACGGCACGATTGGCATAGATACGCAGCATGCCCAATGCAATCGATTTGCTAATTGCAATCGTCAGCAAGTATTCATATCCAACATTGCACAGATAAATATTATAGCGCTCGCCTTCAAGAAATAAAAACCGGAAACCATCTTTTTCTCCCAACATGCGCGCCATCTCCGCCGTTGCCGCAAAATTAGCTGCAGCAAGTGTCGAAAGCGATGACAAGTCGATTGCACGCTGGTTCCCGGCGCTGGTTATTGGAATGCCACTCGTCTCGCAAAAGATGGCTAACTCGGCACGGATTGACACTTCCAAATCCTTGAGCACAGCCGAGATTTCGTTGAACATCTCAGTTGAGAGCATGATCTGGTTTGTGGGTAATTTATCTTTGTTGAACATATTTTTGCCTCCACAATAGGCTGATAATTAAATTGATATAGAATTCTGCGGCACGAAACAAAGAACTACTGTCCCGTTGATAACCTTTCCGCAAGATAAGCCGGCAAACCCCGTTCGATTATTTTCTTCTGTGTTTTACTCATGTCGTAACGAACGCGCTTCAATCCAAACTCACAAGTTTCGCTATCAAAAATTGCATACGCTGCTCTTGGATCCAGATCGCGAGGTTGGCCAACACTTCCTATGTTTATAATATATTGCTTGTCCTGCAGCAACTCAAGTTCAAACTTGCGAATTATGGATACAGTTTCGTCATAATTTTTTTCAAGAATGATAGGAACATGAGAATGGCCGACAAAACAGGTAATCCCTTGTATAAAAGTGAAATTATCTGATGCATCATCAACTGAAAGGATATAATTCCATGCTTCAGGTCGGGCTGGCGAAGCGTGCACAATCGTAAAATTTTCCTCTTTTGCGATGAGAGGCAGCCCATGAAGAAAGTCGATTGATGACTGGCTGAGCTGCACCTTCGTCCACTCCACCGATTTCTTCGCATAATCATTGAAATAACGCGTATCGATCATTCCTAAAATCGCATGATCGTGGTTTCCTGCAATCGTAAGTTTCGAATTTGTACGAACAAGTTCCACACATTTTTCCGGGTCCGGTCCATATCCGACGATATCCCCCAAACAAAAAACCGCGTCAACACCCGCTTTTTCGAGTTCAGATAGAACCGTTTCAAGCGCTTCAAGATTTGCATGAATATCCGAAATAAGCCCGTACCGCATTAGTTACTACATCCTTGTGTGTCTTAAATTTTATTCCATTTTAGCAATTTTAATGCCTTCTTCAACATCAACTTTCCTCAATAAATAACCACCGACAAGGAAAAAGAGCAACAAGACGGCGATTCCAACGCGTTGTGATGCAAAAAGAAGGGTTAATTTACCCAAAAGCAGCGGTCCTAAAAATGCTGTTGCTTTACCTGAAAAGGCGTAAAATCCAAAAAATTCAGCATCTTTTTTTAAGGGAACGAATCGTGCCATGAGTGAGCGGGAAGCTGATTGATTTGGCCCGGAGAAAATTCCCACTAAAATACCGGCAACCCAAAACCAAAATTTCGTTGGTGCCAGGACTGCGATAATGATTGCAATACTCAAAACAACATTACTGACCTGAATTGTGTTTTTAGCGCCAACTCTATCATCAACATAGCCGAAAAGGAATGCGCCCAATCCTGCCATGATATTGAGCACAATGCCAAAGGCGATGATTTCATCAAATGTAAAACCAAAAGTCTCTTTCGCGTAAACGCCGCCAAAAGTAAAAATCGTAAGCAAGCCATCATTATAAAACAAACGTGCGATTAACAAACGAACGATTTGCCGGTATTTTTTAATCTCACGAAAGGTTTCAATGAGCTGGCGAATTGTTTGTCGTGCAAGCGCAGACGATTTTCCTACGCGTGCTTTGGGGGAATCCTTTAACCAGAATACAGCCGGCAATGAAAAAATGAGGAACCAGCCAGCAACCAGGATATTGGTAACACGAATATTTGCGCCCAATTCCTGTGTTACGCCCCAAAAAGGATCGTCAGTCGGCAAGACAAAACCGAGCGCAATAAACAAAGCCAGCAAACCACCGACATAACCGACAGCCCACCCATAACCGGATATTCGGCCTACTTTTTCCGGCGGTGATATATCCGGTAGAAAGGCATTATTAAAGACGATGCCCATCTCAAAAGCAACATTCGCAATAATCAGCCACAAAATCGCTTTCATCGGTTCACCGGGGAGAACGGTATAAAGCATAAAAGTCGCTATGATGCACAAGTAAGTCCAGAACAGCAGCATTTTCTTTCTGTATCCACCACTGTCTGCAAGCGCACCAACTACCGGGGATAAAAACGCAATGAGTAATGCAGAAATACTGATGCCATTTGACCACATCGAGGTGCCGACAATGCCATCTTCTGCAATTTGTGAAACAAAAAAAGCAGAATATATAAAAGTGATGACCAGGGTTGTAAAAGCAGAATTGGCAAAATCATACATTGCCCAAGCAAAAATTGCTTTCCTGTTTCCTGTTTTTTTTGTGTGCATTTTTATCCCGCACTAAAATGAATGATTCGGTTATTTCATATAATGCACTATTTTTATGTGAGTTGCAAGCATCAATTTTTCATATTATAGAAAAATTTTATAGAATCATCACCGGATCGATATCGATTTTTATTGTGACGCGGCTTAATTCTGATCCATCACCGGTAAATTCCTGCAAACAGGATTTTATCGTTTTTCGCACATTTTGTGCACCGGGATCAAGTCGCTTATCACTTTTAACAACAAGATGAAAACGGTACATATTTTTTAATTTAGACAATGCTGCAGGAGCGGGGCCGACGATTTTAAAAGGTACTTTTTTCTCAGTCAACAGAAAAGCAAATTTTCTGGCCGCTTGCAGCGCACGATTTTCATTTTCATCGATAAAATGCAATAAAACCAACCGGCCAGCAGGTGGATATTCCAGTGCGCGGCGTTCAGCCATTTCCAATTTCACAAAACGAAAGTAATCATGTGTGCGGGAGAACTGCACACATGGATGCTGCGGTACCATCGTTTGCACGACAACCTCCCCTTGTCCATTTTTTCTTCCAGCCCGACCGGCAACCTGCGTCAATAATTGAAATGTCCGTTCTGTTGCTCTAAAATCCGGAAGAAACAAACCGGTATCGGCGGAGATCACACCAACGAGTGTTACCTTTTCAAAATCAAGTCCTTTTGCGATCATTTGTGTGCCCAGCAAGATATCATATTTTTGGTCACCAAAATCAGTAAGAATTTTATCATGGGCATATTTTCGTCGTGTCGTATCCTGATCCATGCGCACAATGCGCGCATTCTTGAATTGCGTTTGTAAAAATTCCTGAACTTGCTGTGTCCCAACACCGCGATGAATCATGGAAACCTTATTGCATGCACTGCATTTATCAGGTACTTTTTGCGCAAAATTGCAATAATGGCAACGCATGGTATTTCCCTGGCGGTGGTAACTGAGACTGATATTGCAATTGGGGCACATGCTGACTTCGCCACAATGCGCGCATTGCACGGTAGTCGAAAAACCCCGTCTGTTTTGCAGGAGGATAATCTGTTCTTTCTGCTCGAGCTTTTCAGCAATTTTCTGTAAAAGCAGACGGGAGAGAATAACCTCGCTTTTTCCGGATCCGGCAAGCCGTTGTCGTGCAAGATCGACG
>QQUM01000781.1 GCA_008501545.1 Calditrichota bacterium | reverse complement strand
TTGAAATTTCAGCGGATTTACCGGTCGATGCTGATGCTGAGAAGATTGCTTCGAAAATACAGCAGACTGTGAAAAATTTTGGCCAGCATCTCGTGCCAAATGTGGACATCGAGCTTGCTATGATTGCCAATTCAACCGATGAAATTTTCACACTTGAAAAATTACATTATTATGGTATGGTCAAATCGGCTTATCTGGCTGCAGGTGGCTTTCAATTGCTGCAAAATTATCAAAAAGGCCTTGAAGCGATCAACCCGCAGCGCATCCGGAATGCTGCACAGAAATATCTTGCAGGCCAAACACCGGTCATGACATTGATGTCGCCCATGGCGAAGAAAGCAGATACAGAATCTGCAGAGAACATCAACACATTTCATACAGAAATACTGGCAAATGGACTGGAAGTCGTGGTCAATTACAATGCAGATAGCCCGGTGATTGGTGTACATTTGCTCGCAAAAGAGCGATTTATATCTGAAGGCAAAGACAAGGCAGGCATGACCGCGGTACTGCAGCGCATGTTGAAATCAGGTGGCACGAAAAAACACCCGGGAGAGGAGTTTACAAAAGCGCTGGAGCGTATCGGTGCCGAACTGAAAGTGCATGATTTATCCTGGCTTCCTTATGATGATTATTACACGACCCCACGATTTGCCTACATGCGATTAAAGCTTGTCGAGAAACAATTTCAGTCCGGTCTGACACTCCTGGCCGATCTTGTTCAAAATGCGCAGATAAAAGATGAACAATTGGCGGCTGCAAAGAAATCTGTTATGGGCATCTCAGGGAAAAACAGTGCAAGCACACCAGAGGTGGCAGCCAAATTGTTTTATGATAACCTCTTCATATCAAATCCCGGTTATGGCCTTATTTACGGAACACCGATGACCGTTCAGCCGCTGCAATTGGATGACCTTCGCGGCCATTACAACCGTTTTTACAATCCAGCGAATTTAGTTCTGGCTATATCCGGAAATATTCCAACGGAAAAAGCGGTGGAGTCCGTAAAGTCGCTTTTTGGCAAAAATTGGGGGGAAAGTGGATGGCAGGCAGAGAAACCATCCCCGGCTTTACAAAAACCGGGACGCACTGAGCGAACACAGATCGGTAAAAAGCAATCGTATATTTATGTCGCTGATACGTTCAAAACTGAAGAAAAGGACCGGGCAGCGTTACGGGTACTGATGGCCATTTTCTCGGATCGAATCACATTTGAATTGCGCGAACGCCAGGGATTGGCCTACCGCATGGGTGCATCGGCCAGCAAGCTCGGTGATTCACAGTGGTATGCCATTCGCATGGGAACCAGCCCCGAGAATATCGATAAAGCCATTGCCGGTTTGCGTGAGCAAGTTGCAATGATCCGGGATGCTGAAATTGACACGAAAGAAGTACAGAAAACGGTAAACGCTCTGCTCGGAAGGCGTGGCATGCGCCGCCTTGACAGAGTCGGTCGTGCGTATTATATGAGCATGGAAGTGCTCGCAGGTCGATCACCGGACAGCGATGAGAAATTCGGCGAGGCTTTAAAGCAGGTCACAGTGGATGATGTCAAACGGCTCGCGCCAATTATTTTTGCAGGCGACGAACCATTGGTTGTGGTAGCTGAGTAGGATTTAAACGAACGCTGACAGGGTTTTAAATCCTGTCAGCGTTTCTCAATCAAAACAGCGTGTAAATAAACGGCGCCAATGCACTTCCCTGGGTAAACACAATAAGTGCACCGAGCAGTACGAGAAAAAAGATAATTGGTGCTAACCAGAATTTTTTACGCTCGCGCATAAATGCCCAGAATTCTGCAATAATACTCCATTTTGCCATCTGCACTCCACAATATGTTTAGACTGAACTTCCCATCATTACTTGAAAAATCCCGGGGAGTCTTCGCTTTATTTGGCTACATTCTACAGAAATACACAGGGTTTTGCAAGAGAATTGTTATACTGACGGCTAAATTAAATATAATTTGAAAAATATATGCTTTACAGATTTGTACTCCTCATTCTATTCTGCTCGTTCTCCGGAATCTCACCTGCACAAACGCTTACTGAATCATCCCCTTTTGGAATTGGTGAGCGACTTTCCAAAAGATTTCCCCCGCCAGACGGATTCACCAGAGTACCGGTTCGATCCAATAGTTTCGCGGCATTTTTGCGTAGCCTGCCAGTAAAACCTGTTGCATCACCAGTACTGGATTATAAAAACCGGATCGTTAAGGATGGCGCTGATACCACTGTCGCCGCTGTTGTCCAGTTGAACATAAAAGGGAAAAAGCTGGAACAATGTATGGATATTTTACAGCGCCTTTTCGCTGAATACTGCATTCAATCGGGACAAGAGAAGAAAATAGGTTTTCTGCTTCCGGATAAAACAAAATTCTTCTGGCATGAATGGCGGGAAGGTTGGCGGCCGGTGCGCGCAAAAGATAAATATCCTTTACAAAAAATCGGGCATCAAGCACGATCCCGGGATACATTTGAGGACTATTTGAAGGAAATTTTTTATCACTCTGGAACGCAAACAAATTATTTTGGTCTAAAAAAAATTGCTCCGGCGCATGTTTCAATTGGCGATATGCTGATTAAACGAGGGCCACGCGGTCATGCTGTTCTCATCACTGACATGGTTGAAAATTCCGAAGGCATTCGAATGGCGCTTTTTGCACAAGGTGATACACCGGCATGCCAGTTACATATCTTGCAAAATACCTCCGGGATGCCCTGGATACCACTCGATGTTTCACAGCCTTCCCCTGAATTACCCATTCGAAAAAAGATGCACTGGAACGGATTGCGACGTTTTTGAAAATTTCCAATTCACGCAATGCTCCAGATGAGCGATGGGGCTGTATCAAAACATCAAAGTAGTGAATAAAAATACATAAAACCGTATACTTAACAGGATTTTAGTTTATTTCATAAATAAGCATCTTGAGTAGCCCCGCTGCTTTTAAGCGGGGCGAAAATATATCAGCCAAATCAATAGAAATATGGGCCATAAAATGGCCAAACTCCAGAGCCCCGCTGCTTTTAAGCGGGGCGTATCGAAGGGTGCGGGTGCATTCCTGAGCACGCACCCTTCGATACATCCCGCAAAATGCGCGGGATTACTCAGGATGCTTCGAGATAGATTATTAACAATATAGATTCTGCATGTATTCATAAATTTGTATATTTATAACACAGATTCATGTTTTGACACAGCCCCTACTCCTCAAGACGCTCCGCGTCGCTTAAAAACAGAATATCTTCTAATTCACTTCCAGTACGAAAAAATAGTGTTTCCAAAATGCCTCCCTACCACATCAAAAATCTATAAACGCAGTCAGGCAGAAATATCTGATTTCATTATTGCAACAAGTGAGAATGGTATTCTTTTTTTAAACTCGAGTTTCATGAATTTGCTGCTCTATTCATTTTCAGGTGTTTTATTAATTTGGATATCCACAAGGTAATCAAAAAAAATGGCGATAAATATATTAAGGAGAATATTCCGTTTCAGTATCAATTCACTTTTTCATTTCAAACTTCCTGGTGCTGAGTTCGAAAATAGTGAGCTAATGATTTTTGGATCATTATGGATATGCGAGTATAAAGATTTAAGAGATTCGAGCCCGGCAAAGCACACATTAGGTACTCTTACTTTTACCATGAATTCAAATTAACATATGCAGGTTTTAAAAAATGAATGCACAGATAGTGTATGATGAATGCATTAATGAGTTTGATCAAATGGATTTGTTCCACTCTGTTATCAATGTCGAAGATGATTCGATCATTATCAAGGATAGAAACAAACGACTAATATTAGTGAATGAGGCCGCTGAAAACATTTTTAAAAAAAAGGCTGACCAGTTACTGGGGAAAATCCTGGGAGATGTATTACCTGCTGATATCGTAGAACAGTTGGAATTAGGGGATGATGATATTTTAAAAAATACAGTTTATTCATCTAAAGCAGAAATCATAAATATTAAAACGATAGAAAGATCTTATTGGTCAAAAAAATATGCCTACAAAAAAAACGAAAGTGACAGTATTTGTGGAATCATTCATATACTAAAAGATATTACGAACTGGTTATTTGCAGAAAGCACACTTAATCATTCAAAAGAACATCAGTCATTAATACTCAAAAATATTCCTAGTAAAATAGTGGAGCTTGATCTTCATGGTCATATTATTAACACGAATCAAAGTATTTTAGGAAAATTACCGGAAGAGGTATTTGGAAGTAATATTTACAACATTATCTCCCCTGTTCATACTCTCTATTTACGAAAAGCCGTGGAACAGGCAGTACACAGTGGTTATCCGGAGCAGTTTGAGATATCTTCGATTCAAAATAAAAATATACGTTGGCATAGCAATAAAATTGTACCAATTCAGGAAAATGGAACCTGTAAAAGTATTCTGCTTATTGAGACTGATATTACACGACAAAAACAGGCTGAAGCAAAAGACAAAAGGCGCGAAGAAATACTGAAAGCGTATGTGAATGCCCTCCCGGATACAGTTTTTGTGATCAATCAAAAACATAATATTGAAGAAATCCTGTCCACTTGTCCCGACTATCCTGCAAATCCTACAAACAAGTCTTGTGAGGGTAGATCAATTTACAATTTCCTTCCGAAAGAGCATAAAGAGAAATTACAAAAAAATATACGGCAAACTTTGAAAACAGGTCAATCGCGAACATTTGAATATGATATTCAAGGATCGGGATTATGGTATGAAGCACGGATTTCCAAAGTCACCGCCAGGGATAATTTTGGAGACCTGGTGGTCATGGTTTCTCGCGACATCACAGATATGAAACGCAATCAGGAAATCCTGGATGCATCCTACAAGGAATCTGAACAACTACTCGCATCTATTTCATCCATTATGATTGGCGTTGATGAACATGATAAAATTAATCGATGGAACAGCACCGCTGAAAAAATGTTTGGCATCGCCGCAGATTCTGTGATGGGAAAACCATTTTTATATTGTGGCATAAAATGGGATTGGAGCGAAATACTCACTATCATTAACAACTGCAAAGAAAAGACAGAAGTTAGTCACATCAGTGAAAAAGTTCAGTACGAAAATAGAAAAGGTGAAGACAGCTATATCGGTATTACAATTTACCCGGTTTTAGATAAAAATAACGAACATCGGGGTTACTTGCTATTAGCAACAGATATTACAAAACGTATCCACATGGAAACACAATTGATGCAAGCACAAAAACTGGAATCTATCGGTGAATTAGCGGCGGGAATCGCACATGAAATAAATACACCAACGCAGTATGTAAGTTATAATATTGATTATTTAAACGATGCTTTTACTGAAATAAACCATTGTTTCAATGAATTTATGGCATTATCTGAAAACAAAACCATAAATGACAGAAATAACCTGCAAATACTAACCGATAAGTTATGTGGGCGCCTGGTTAGATTAAAAACTCATATGGATGACATACCAACAGCTCTGGAAGAAAGTCAGAAAGGCGTAGAAAGTATCGCAAGAATTGTAAAAGCGATGAAGGATTTCTCACATCCTGGTGATAAGGATAAAGTTTTCATTGACTTGCATGAAGCATTGGATAACACAATCACAGTTTCACGCAACGAATGGAAATATTATTGTGAAATAATAAAGGAATATGATGAATCACTACCATTTGTACCATGTTTGCCCGGGGAATTAAATCAGGTTTTTTTAAATATCATTGTTAATGCTGCCCATGCAATAAAGATGAAATATGACGAGGAAACAACCACAGGTCTTATCAAAATTACCACATCAATAGAAGATGATACTGCTGTAATTCGAAACCAAGATAATGGTTGTGGTATTCCCAAGAGCACAATTACAAAAATTTTTGATCCATTTTTTACAACCAAGGAAGTTGGGAAGGGAACCGGTCAAGGTTTGGCGATTTCACATCATGTAATCGTTGAAAAGCATAAGGGTAAAATTGAAGTGGATTCAAAATCCGGTGAAGGTACGATTTTCAAAATATTTTTGCCGTTTGAGGAATAAACTTAAAAGTAAGAGATGACGAAATGGGTAATAAACGAGTTCTTTTTGTAGACGACGATGAAGAGAGTCTAAGTAGTCTGCGTCGAATGTTAATCAAAATGCCCGATCAATGGGAGTTCAAATTCGCTGACAATGGTGAATCTGCTCTCGAAATTCTTAAACACAAAGAATATGACGTCATTGTAGCTGATATGAGAATGCCGAAAATGGATGGTGCACAGCTTTTAGGGGAAGTCCTGCACAAATATCCCGGTATGGTTCGAATCATTCTATCAGGACATTCAAATCAGGAAATGATCATGAATTCAATCGGACCATGTCACCTGTTTCTCGCTAAACCTTGCCGTTCAGAAGAATTAATTAATACAATTCAGCGAACATGTGCGCTGCGAGATTTGCTTGGCAATGAGTCACTGCAAAAATTAATTGCAAAACTGGATGTCATCCCCAGTGTTCCTCATATTTATACCAAGCTCAAGACAGAGCTCAAGTCACCAAATTCGTCATTAAGAAGAATTAGCCAAATCATTGCCACAGATATTGGTCTGTCGACAAAAATACTTCAGCTTGTTAATTCTGCTTTCTTTGGTTTGCCACGGCATGTTTCTACTGTTGAACAAGCAGTGAACTTACTCGGCATCGATATTATTACAACACTGGTTCTTTCAACAAAAATATTCAGCATTTTTAAAACACACCAGCAAAAAAAATTTTCAATAGAATGGCTGAATGGTCATAATTTAATTGTTGCCAGATATGCAAAGGCGATTGCACAAGCACAAAATTGCAATAAAAAAATGCAAGAACATGCATTTTTAGCCGGTATGTTGCATGATGTGGGTAAATTAATCTTATACACAATTTATAGTGAACAATACGATAAAGTAATAGACTTTGCTGAGGAATCAGAATTACAACTCCATGAATCGGAATTGAAGCATTTTAAAAGTACGCATGCTGCTATTGGTGCTTATTTATTGGGACTATGGGGATTATCAAACACGGTTGTTGAAGCCTTGGCTTATCACCATAACCCGGAAAATATTCTGAATTTAGAATTCAGCCTGCTTACCGCTGTGCACACTGCAGACGCACTATATTATGAATTACATTCAAATTCCTTAAGAACTAAAATTTCAACTATAAACTATGAATATATAGATGGACTTGGATTGTTGACCAAAGTGGATCTTTGGCGTGAGCTCTGTCGTGATATTAGTCGTACTGGAGAAAAGAATGAATAGACAAGTACTCTTCGTAGACGATGATAAATTTATGCTTGAATCATATAGGCGTAAGTTTATTACTAAGTTTAACCTTGAATTAGCCGCAGACGGATTTGAAGGATTAG
>QQUM01000112.1 GCA_008501545.1 Calditrichota bacterium | reverse complement strand
ATTCCCGAAGGCTCAGGAGATGGCAGTGGCTACGATCGTGTCCATATGTCCCTGCGAATCAACTTTGAATTTGATCGCTCGGATATATTGCCATCGCAATTCACAACGATGAAAAAAGTGGCGGAAATACTGAATACATATCCCTCTTCAAAAGTGTGGATTTCCGGACACACAGACAGCATTGGAACCAACGTTTACAATATGGGCTTGTCGATGCGTCGAATGGGTTCGGTACAGCAATACTTGTCCGGACATGGTGTAAATGGCAGTCGCTTTTTTATGCCTGTTCCGTATGGTGAAGACAGACCAGTCGCCACAAACGGAAATACGGAAGGCCGCCGGCGTAATCGAAGGGTGGACTTTACAATTTTCACATCCGATCAGAATCCTGAAATCCCGGAAGGATCACTGGTGCGCGACGTCGAAGCATTTAATGACTCAACGTTTACGATTTTTTGTAATGGCAAGGTTCCCTTTGAATTGGATGATTACAGCAACCCACCGCGTATTTCTGTCGATCTGCCCGGCGTTTATTACCTGCGCGAGACGATGTCCAAAGACACATTTGAATTGAACCGGGGACTCGTTAATCGGGCACGTGTTGCGTATCATGAAGAGGGCTACACACGCGTTGTTTTCGATCTCAAACGTCCGACGAAATACAGTGCACGTTTGGTCGATGATGCAGTTGTTGTGACAATTTCCACAAGTGGCGTTCCACCTCAGTCAGAGATGACGCGAAAACAGTAATGAATATTTTCGTTAGGTGGCCGTGTATCGTAATTTTAATGCCTGCCGCCTGCATTGTTTAATTTGTCAGGGAAGCAGTCAAGCTGTTTAAATAGCTGAAATTGCTTCCCTTTTCTTCCTGCTACTGCGATTTCCCCCCAAATCGATCTATCCCAGAATTCTTTTCCCGAGCGCACTCAGAATTAATTGCGAAGCTATATTCGCTGTTTGATTTTTAATATCAAGTATTGGATTGACTTCTACCATTTCCAGTGAGACCATGTGTTTTGAACGAGCGACAGCCTCCATGATGACATGCGCTTCTCGCATCGTCAGTCCACCTTCTACCGGGGTGCCAACTCCGGGAGCGGAAACCGGATCCAGCGCATCAATATCAAA
This sequence comes from Calditrichota bacterium, assembly GCA_008501545.1. GTDB lineage: Bacteria > Zhuqueibacterota > Zhuqueibacteria > Zhuqueibacterales > Geothermadaptataceae > Bioreactorimicrobium. The sequence goes on along the minus strand of QQUM01000112.1, from coordinate 6,260 downwards.
ACTGACATGAAAGCCGGCAGTGCCATTTGTTGCCCGGTCAATTGCTTCAATCATAACATCATGAATCCCGCGGCGATCGATTTCGGACATCGTAAAAACGGTAATACCTGATCTTTTTATGTGCTCCCGCTCACTCTCATCTATATCCCGAACACCAACTAAAACCGCATTCTCAGGTTCAATTTTCGTAAAGTCACCACCAATTCGCGTGAGTTCCGGAGCGCCTTCGCCGAGTAAGACAGCAAATGGCATCCCGTGAATATTACCTGAAGGTGTGCTCTTTTCCGTATTCATATCCCCATGCGCGTCTACCCAGATCAATCCACATTTTTGTTTTTTTTGCTTGAAATAGGCTGCCGTTCCACTCATCGTACCGATTGCGATAGCATGGTCTCCACCAAGGACAAGAGGAAAGACGCCACGGTTTAACGTATCCTGTACAGCATCTGCGAGTTCCACATTGGCTTTTCTGATTTCCGGCAGGTATTTTAATTTTGGATTTTCAATCGACAGAATTTCGGGAATATCAACTGGCAAATCCCCCCGATCCAGTACATCAAATTCCAGTTTCAGCAAATCCTGTTTCAAACCTGCTATACGAATTGCGGCCGGGCCCATGTCAACACCCCGGTGATCTGCACCCAGGTCAAGCGGTAAACCAAGGATTTCAATTTTCATAAATACCTCATTAAAAACATGCTTTAGCGGTCAGACATGCATAGTGCTTTCATAGTGCTTTTGCGGTCACCCGCCATTTTCTTGTTGCATTCAAATTTATAAAGTCTAAATTACGCGCTTTTCATTTTAAAAACAGTGACTTTTTTCGAAATAGGAAAAATATTCCGCAAATATCCGCGATGACAGTACGATTACGCGCGAGACAGGAAGTCAGAATTACTTAGAGGAATCTATCATGAACAGGCAAAGCTTGCAACCAAATGCTATGCAACGCTTGGGAAATTCAAACCCTTATTTACACCGGCAGGGTTCTTTTTTATCTCATTATAAAGTACAAAACCTGTTGAAACGATTTAACCGGTCTGTTTCATATTTTATTAATAAGGAAAAAACTTTCCTGTTTAAAAATGAAACCGATCGGCTCGTGTATCCAGCAGGAGAATCATCGTACCGGCTCAAAATTTTTACAGGTTTATCGACGACACCGGATGACGTGGCCGAACTCATTACACCGCGTTCAGGGGAGATGCTGTGTGTGCTGTTCAGAGCGAATCGTATCCTTGCATATGCGCGTGCAGCGGTTTGTAAAAGTTTTTCAAAAAGTGGAAAGATTATGGTTAATCCGCGTGCTGGTGAGGTACATCTTACTGAATTAAAATTTTTGGTCGATGAGCAATTTGAAGATATGCTGGCGGTTTTTCTCTCTGCAATCACCCGAAAACTTCACTTCATGGGATTCAGCTCGGTGTATATTGCCTGTCGGGACAGGCATAATTACGGCATTCGCAATATTGTCAAGGCTGGCTTTGAGTTGAAAATGATCATGAGTACGTTCCAGTTATTCGGCAGTGAAATTGCAAAAACAATCCAATCCGTTCATTTTCATGCAAGACAAGTCACGCCCGCACAGGAGCAAAAAAGGCTCCCTGCGGCGAAGACATCCAGGCGGCAGGATGCCTTGATCACATCAGTCGTTTAATCACATCATAGGTTAATTTTACCATCGGTAAAGAAACCTGGCGGTTGGCAGCATAGTACTCAGTTATCGACTTGGCGATTGTCCATGACATGGTCCAGTGGTTCCAGCTGGTCATATATTCTCCACGCACCTTCGATATTATCATACGTGCCAATCCTTTGACGAATTCTTTACGAGTCCGGTTGATCGGCAACGTATCAAGCTCTTCTTCCGTCATTCCCGTTAAAACTTCTTCTACGATTCGAGCAATTGCATCTGTTGTGCGGATGACGGATGTGGGTTGATTGGCTTTATCTTCGGAACCCGTTTGTGCAATTCTTGCATTCGTCTCAGCATTTTTTGTAGAGTCCGTGGCTGTTGAGTCATTTACCAGGCTCGCTTCGATTTCGTTGGCGTTTAATTTCACCAACTTTTCGGGTGTTTCGTAAAAAATGACCCAATCCGCAATCGGTTCAACAATGTAAGCGATGAATTGATTTGGGCGCACATAAATGGTCGCAAGATTGACGTATTCTGTATTTTGTGCTTTTCGCGAGCGAATGTAGTATGTCCCCGCCGGCAATCCGAGATACAAATCATGGCGTCGATTGGTTTGCATGGCTTTCTGAAAGCCTTTTGCTAGAAGATCTTCAGCGAGGCGATAGGTATAAAAACCAGAATCAGCAGCTGACGTGCTGTGCCGGACCAATTGCAGTTGTGTCGGATCAAATTTCGATGTCACATGGAAATTCTGGATTGAGATGTGGACCTGGCCGAAGGCGAATAAATCCCGGCCTTTCTCATCGAGCAGGTCAATCAGCCGGCTGTAGTAGCGGCCCCCCACACGAATGCGCTGTGGGAGTTGTTTGAACATCGTCGGCACATCGTCGGTGTTTTCATAGAGCTGCATCGCATCGTAATAGTCGTAGCAGGCCCGTTCAAAATATGAAATATCAATGGGTGCTTTTTCGAGAAAGGTCAGTGCACGGTAAATCAGAGCGCGTGCAGCGATATCCCGTGCTTCGACGATGTTTTTATCGCTAAGAAGCACCATTGTTTCGTATGCTTCCCGCAGACGCTTTACGTAAACACCCAATAAATCTTCAAAAACCAGCAGTTCTTCTGCACTTTGTTTTTTTTCATAATAAAGCCACTGGTATTCTTTGTAGGTTGCGCTGGCTGTTTTTTCGAAATTGGCCATCTCGTAAATGACCGTATCATAATTTCCCTGGGAAAATCCGCTTGTTTGCAAACCCACCGACAAGCATAATATAATAAAAAGTTGTTTCGTCATTTAATGCCTCTATCATTCATTTCCTGAGCTGTTCATGCAACGCAACAGCACCCTGTCTTTATCCTGATCATCGAGCAGTTCTGCCAGTTTTGTATACAGGCGGTCACCAATCCATATTTCATAGGGAAGTGTCTGACTGAGAACCGGAATTTTTGCACCACGGGTCAGCGCCAGTGCCTGCTGGTAATCTTCGCAGGCAGATTTAAGTTTCTCCCTGTCGCCCTCAGCCACATCGAGGTTTGTCAATGCTTTGAGAAACAATGCGCGCGCAGCGATGGTTTTATAATTTTCGAGCGTGAAAGCTTTGATTCGCGTTAGTGTTTTATATATTTCCAGCACGCGGAGTGTATAATTTGACAGCAGTTGATCGAATGCAAGCCGTTCCTGATGTGTTTGGGGAGATCGTTCAAGCGCCTGCATTTCCTGGTAAACCTCGATAACTTTGCCTTCGTAGTTCACCATTAGCTTTTCCAGGCTGGATTCAATCTGCTCTTCACCAAATGCAGGACTGTTAAAAAAAAGACGTGCAACGATGAACGCACTAAACAAGGCACGAATAGTAAATTTCATTTTTTTACACCTCACTATTCATGCCGGTTCGTGGAAACATTCATGCGGCTGACCAGACATTTTCGTATCGGACGTAACCAGTGCAATACCGTTTGCAAACCGAATCGGTTGGCTATCTGTTGGTAAACATCGACGAACAGCACGAGGTTGGATGCTTTGTCAATGGTGACATCACTGCATAAATTTGTCTGACTGAGCTTTGCAGAGTGCAGCGCCGCTTTCCACGCCTTGTCGATCATGTCCACGGCAAATGCTTCGTCGCCGGTTTCATAACCTACATCAGCCAGTCTGAGATAAAGTTCTTCATAACCATCCCACTTGAATTTCTGTTTCCAGCCACCTTTGCGATCCGGAAGTAAGAGTTCCTCGCCAACGCGCCGTGCTTTGTAATAGGCATTTAATCGGTCAGTTGAATCTGCGAGACTGAAATAATAGTCCACCATGCGAAAAATCGAATTGCCATAAACTTTTTTGATTTCATTTTCCAGATCAATTGTGATGTTCGGGCGCCGCTCGACGAGCAGATTGTAGGCTTGTGCAGCTTTTTCCCGTGCATACACCAATTCGGTCTCCGCCAGCCGATCACTGCTGTTTTTTTCCATATGAAGAGCAACTTTTGTCAATTCTTTCAGCATTTCAACCTGGCGTTCAATGCTTTTGGAAAAGCGCAAGGCAAGTTCGAGATTTGTCCGGGTCTTGCGATAACTATAATCATCCGGATTTTGGATAAATTCTTCCTCTGCTGCAAATCCGCGTGCACGCCACTCGTTCCCGCGTAAATTGTAATTATCTTCGATTGCGCGTTTGCGATAAACATCAAAAAATAACCTGTCTTCCTGATTGAGATGGCCTTGCTCTGCCAAATCGCAGGCTTGTCGAACCATGAAACTTGCAAATCGTCCGGTGGTCATGGCGCTGTCAGCGGGCGTAACCGTAAGTTCAACCGCCTGTTTTACAAATATTTTCAGATTCTTCAGTAGCTCGTCATCAAGTGTCCATTCCTGATTGGCATACATGCTGAGAATGCCATCCCATGAAGCCACAAGCCCTTCGAGTTCATTGCCGTTTTGCATTTTTATTGCGCGCTGTGTTTGCATGTAGCCAAAATTAAAAGTGACGTTGGGATCACCGTACAATTCATAACTTTGTTGCAGGGATGCTATTGCTTCTGTCAGTAAATCGAGGTCCTGCTCCTCGGTGTAAATTTTGTACTCAGACAAGCCTTTGTACAAATATACATTTTTCATCACGTTTGTGTAGCGACACTCGGCTTCCGCATAACTTTGTTCACATTGTTGGATTATCTGGCGACACAAATCAACTGTTTGTTTTGAGTTGTTTGCTTCGTACGCTGCTTTGGTTTGTTCAAAGAGATCCGCCACTTTTTGGGCATGCACAGCGTCCGTTATACCGGCGGTTACGAGAAAGACTGCCAGCAGGAGTGAAGTTTTTTTCATACTTAAGACCTGGTTTTGTTTAGATTTAATCTTGTTAATGCCGAGACGGCCTGTCTCAATTCATCAATTCGTGTTCTCTTGCTGTTTCCTTGCACGAGAATTTTTGTGGCTCCCCTTTTCCAAATAATTTTTTGGGCTGTTCCATCGGAAAAGCCGACATGGGCAACGATCGAGCGTCCCAGGCGTTTTAAATGCTTTGGGAGCGAACCATAACGCCCCTTATCCCATCGATCAAATTCAGCATTGATGCGATTCCAAAGAGGATATTCATTAATATCAATATTGATGTCCGATGAAGTCAGCACGACCGAGACGTCTGCTTGCAGCAGGTCATTATCCGGGGCATCTTCTTCCATCTTCGGTTGCTCAATGTGCTTTGGCTCACGTACCGGCAATTTTACTTTTGGCGCGGTATCCGCACGCTGCCTTGTTTTGACCTCGGTATCGAGAGAAATATCGAAATCAGATGGGCCGGCATTCAGGCGGCCAACATCCAAATTTGCGCCAATGTTGACATCAGCATCAAAAGCACTGTTCCGCCCGCGACGCGCGGAGGATGAGTTTATTTGCCCAAGTGCGGAATGACTCGTTAGATTTGCAGATACATCATCAAGGTTAAATTGAATCGACTCAGCCTCCGGGCGTTTTTTCTTCTCCGGGACTGCTTTAATGGGTGTTTTTATTTGCTCGGGAACTTCGACAACCGGCTCAATTTTTTGCACTTGCGGGAAAACTTTTATCTCCGGTTTTTTTATGTTTTTGATCAGTTCAACCTGTAATGCCTCAAATTCATTTAGCTCGACATCAGAAAATCGATTGCCTCGCACGCTGATATGGCGTGCTAAAAAGGAAAATCCGAGTACGATGACGAGTGACGCAATAAGGCTGCGGTACATACGATTGTGATGGTTTTGGCGGTAAGCTTTACCGGGATTGAACGTTATATCAAACTCCATGACGCTTTCTTTTAAATTTGAATTTTATAATCGTATTTTCGTGAAGGTGTTTTTTTCTTCGCAGAAATTACCGGAATGTCTGATCCTCAGCCGAATTTTAAATCGTTGGAAATTTTTAACCTCGAACAACAGGAAGCAGCGTTCAGGTGAATAATAAAATGCTCTGAATTGCGAAAATTGACCTGTCAGGAGATTAAAAATTCTCGTTTCGTGTTAATAATTTGCAGGTAGCGCTGCCGGCTTTTGCTTGCTTGAATTGATAAACAAGCATTGGAGTATCGTTTCAGGTGCCTGATAATTGAACTCCACAAATTCACTTGTCACCCGTTGAAATTTTTTCAAATCAA
>QQUM01000342.1 GCA_008501545.1 Calditrichota bacterium | reverse complement strand
GTTGTAAAAGCCATTTTGCAGCGAAACTTTTTCATGTTACTATCGTTTCTGCAAACTATCTGTAAAAATTTATGACTTTATCAGTGAAATAAAGACACTCAAAGTTTTCTTCCAACGATAAATATAATTCATAAAAACCTGCTCTTAAAGGAGGAAGTCGAAGCCATGACTCGCCGATTTGCATTAAATGCAGTTGCATTCACCATTTTGTTGGGGATTTTTGCAACCCCTGTTTTATCACAAAATAAGCCATTGACGTTAGATCAATGCGTTAGTATTGCACAGGAACGAAATTCACAAATTGCAACATCCCGTTACCAAGTGAAAATAGCTGAAAGCAACGTTACTTCACAAAGATCTGCACTACTCCCTTCTGTTTCAGCCAGCCTTTATTCAGGCCAAACCCGCGTTGGACCAAGCGAATACCTTGACCGGGTTCCGACAGGTCTCGATGAAAACGGCAATGTTACTTATGCAATCAAAAAGGCGGTATCTGATGAGGTGAGCTATAATTCAAATAACATGTCCTTCCGTCTAAGCCAGCAAATATTTGATTTTGGTCAAACATACAACAATATCAAACAATCCACCGCGTCACGGGATGCGACTGAAAAAATGCTGGAATCCACAGTACAATCAACAATTTACAACGTACATAATGCTTATTTCAATCTGTTAAAAGCCCAACGATTGGTTGAAGTTTACGAAGAATCTGTCAAGCAGTACGAAGAGCAGCTAAAGCGTTCGGAAAGTATGTATGAGATTGGTTCAGTTGCACAGGCGGATGTCTATAGATCACAATCTACTTTGGGGAGAGAAAAAATTAGTTTGTTATCCCAAAAATCAATTGTTGAAGAGGCTCGTACGAACTTAAATATAATCTTGGGAAGAAAAGCGGATACCCCGCTGGATATAGTCGATATGGAAGATGTGGGTCCGGCAAAAGTTTACAATTTTGATGATGTCCTCGGTAGGGCACTTGCAGCAAATCCCAATATGCAACGATATAAATCGGAAATGATTGCAGCAAGCCATGGACGGAAAAGTGCAAAATATGCATTTCTTCCAACCGTAAGTGCATCAGCATCTTACGCCAGAAGAAATGATCAATTGGATCGAGTTTACACCGGCTTTGATAAAGATTGGACAATCTCTTTCGGTATCAGTCTTGACTACAATCTGTTTTCAGGTTTCCGTGATGCTGCAAATGTTGAACGTCAAACATACAACTATCGTATTGCTTCCGAAAATTTGGATTATACGCAACGAGATATCAAACGCCAGGTCGTTAATGCCTTGAATAATCTCGAGGCCTACAGGCAAATTGCGAATATAAACCAGAGTAATCTCCTGTCTTCAAAGGAAGATTTGAGATTAGCACAAGAACGCTACCGGGTTGGTGCAGGTACACTATTGGATGTTTTAACTGCCCAATCAATCTTGACAAGTGCGAAAAGCACCCTCGTCCGCGCAAAATATGATACAAAAATTTATGAAGCCCAGCTGGCGTCGCTCATGGGTGATTTGAAATAAGAAATTCAACAAATCGCAGGAGAAATCATGCTTATTGAAGTCAAGAATTTGAGAAAAATATACACCATTGGAGAAATAGAGGTTAGGGCTCTGGACGGTGTTGATTTCAGCATCGAAAAAAATGAGTACGTTGCCATAATGGGTCCATCCGGATCTGGAAAATCAACATTAATGAATGTTCTCGGATGTCTTGATACCCCGACAAGTGGTGAATATCATCTCGCAGGCGAACGTGTTAGCGAAATGAATGATGACCAATTGGCTTCAATAAGAAACAGAGAAATTGGTTTCGTTTTTCAAACTTTTAACCTTCTCCCACGTGCGACTGCACTGCACAATGTTGAGCTGCCTCTGGTTTATTCTGGTATCTCAACAACACGCAGACGAAAAAACGCAATACATGCGCTGGAACAGGTGAATCTTTCTGACCGTATGCATCACAAGCCCAACGAACTTTCCGGAGGGCAAAGACAGCGAGTTGCGATTGCTCGTGCTCTTGTAAATACCCCATCCATTATTCTTGCGGATGAACCAACAGGAAATCTTGATTCCAAAACCGGTAATGAGATAATGGAGGTATTCGAAACCTTGCATGCAAACGGCAACACAATAATTATTGTTACACACGAAGAAAGCGTTGCCAACCATGCAAACCGCATTGTTCGTCTCCGCGATGGCAAGATAGAGCAGGATATAAAGGTTGAGAAAACAAATAAAAAGATGGAAGTTGTATAAATCTTTTTAAATTTTGAATTTAAAAAAAAAGGAGCATATAGCTCCTTTTTTTGTATAGAACCAAATAGGATGAAACCACACAATTCCAGATAAACCATTGCTTTTTGTAACTACTCCTTAACTTCACACCTCACACTTTCACTTGACTATCTGAATCATTTTAGCTATTTTCAGGGCTTGATTTTGTGGTGAATACAACACATTACAACAAACTTCTATTAAAAATGTATGTACATTGAATAACATAAAAAATACCGAAAATAGTATAGATTTATCAGATAAGTTAGCTGATTACAAAAAACGCATTCAGAATTATTTATCCGCCAAAATCAATCCTCGTCGCCCATTCAGTTTATATGATCCAATTCACTATACAATGTCGGGAGATGGAAAAAGGCTGCGTCCAGCACTAACTCTTTTGACGGCAGAGGCCTATGCATGCTCCATAGAGCATGCCATACCCGCCGCCGCCGCTCTTGAATTATTGCATAATTTTACACTTGTTCATGATGATATTATGGATCGGGATGATACGCGCAGGGGCAGAGCCACTGTCCATAATAAATGGGATGTAAATATTGCCTTGCTTTCTGGCGACGGGCTGGTCGCCCTGGCTTATGAAACACTCCTCGAGACAGCATCTGAGAGAATTTTGGCCGTGAGTAAACTATTTACACAAGGTCTTATCGAAGTATGTGAAGGGCAGGCTCTTGATATTGAATTTGAAAAACGCGACGATGTACTGGCTGATGAATATCTTGAAATGGTTGGAAAGAAAACAGCTTGTCTGCTGAGTATGTGCACACAAATAGGTGGTTTGCTTGCGAATACGGATGCGATTAACATTCAACATCTTAAGCAGTTTGGTTGGAGCCTCGGGATTGCTTTTCAAATCCAGGATGACTTGCTCGATATTACTGCAGATCAACATACAATTGGAAAAGATTTTGGTAGTGATATTAAACAGCATAAAAAAACGTATATATTAATTCATGCATTGGAAAAAGGAACAGATACTCAGGTAAAAAAAATTCGAGCGATTTACGAAAAACCCAATATAGAGAATGACGACATTTTAACAGTAAAAGATATTTTTACTGAAATTGGCGCGATTGAACACACGAGGGAATTAGCTGCAGATTATTTTTCTTCAGCAAAAGAGGCGCTAAGGGAAATTAGCACTAAAGCAGACGTAACCTACCTCGATGCATTTTTAAATCTTGTCCTGAACCGTAAAGCGTAAATTCATGTACGTTGGATGTTAAATAAAAAAATATGGTATCCCAAGGTAATGAAAGAAGTCAAATTAGAAATCCAGAATAAATTAGGTCTCCACGCCCGACCAGCTGCTTTGTTTGTAAAAACCGCAGCAAAATTTAAATCCGATGTTTTTATAAGTCGCGATTCACAAATGGTTAATGGCAAAAGTATCATGGGCGTCATGATGCTGGCGGCGGAAATGGGCGCAGAATTGGTTATTTCTGCAAATGGCGAAGATGAAGATGCGGCATTAAAATCTTTAGCTGAATTATTTGACAGGAAATTCGATGAAGATTAAAGCCAATAAGATAAATGCTGAATACAGCTTTTATGGTATTCCGGTTTCGCCAGGTATCGCAATAGGCAAAGCCTTTGTTCTCGAGGGTGTACATGTTAAAATCAGCCGGAAGAATATTCAGCAGGATGAAGTAGAAGCGGAAATTGAGAAATTTCATGATGCCATAGCGACGGTTAAAAAGCAACTTGCCACTGATCTTGTTTCAACGAAGCGCCGAATTGGCAAATCGAATGCACAAATTTTTGAAACACACCAGTTAATTCTTGACGATCCCATGCTTTTGGAAGATACCGTACGCTCAATACGTCTGGACTTACGGTCCGCTGCTTTTGCATTTTACAGCATATTGGAACGCTACCAAAGTCAACTGGCGCTCACTGACCAGGAATATTTCCGTGAAAGAGCGGTTGACTTACGTGATATCAGACGGCGGGTAGTCCGCTGTATTCAGGGCGATAAAACCGACTTCCTGCGCAGCTTGAAAGGTTCTGCGATCATTGTAGCGCACGATTTAGCACCATCGGACACGATTGCTCTGGATAGACATAAAATATCAGGTTTCGCAACTGATGTTGGGGGTAGAACGAGCCATTCAGCCATTCTCGCTCGCTCTTTTCGCGTACCGGCTTGCAGTGGTTTGCGCTATCTTACCAAATATATAAAAAGCGATGATAGAATCATTCTCGACGGGAATGATGGAACAGTTCTCATCAATCCGGACAATGCAACACTCGAGTTTTATCACAAAAAGCGTGAGCAACTTGATAAGATCAATCTCGAACTGACGAAAATTAAAAATCTTCCCGCGCGTACACTTGACGGCAAAGATATTGAATTGGCTGCAAATATAGAATTTACTGATGAAGCAGAAAATGTAATGGCATATGGTGGACGTGGGATAGGCTTGTTTCGTTCGGATTACCTCTATATTGCACGAAATGATTTGCCTTCCGAGGAAGAACAATTTATTGAGTACAAAAAAGTCGTCGAAAAATTAAATCCGCATCCTGTCATTATTCGTACATTGGATGTTGGCGGCGATAAAGACCCACAAAACATTCATATTGAGAGTGAATCAAATCCATTTCTTGGGTATCGGGCTATTCGGATCAGCTTGCAGGAGCCGGAAATTTTTTTACCCCAATTAAAAGCAATTTTACGCGCTTCAGCATTTGGCCATGTAAAGTTACTTTTTCCAATGATTTCGAGTATGAGTGAATTATTCGATACAAAAAAATTGTTGGAACAGGCAAAAGACGAATTGCGGGAAGAAAAAAAAGCGTTCAATTCCAAAATCGATATTGGCGCGATGATAGAGGTTCCAGCAGCTGCACTTATTACAGACAAAATTTCTGAGGAAGTCGATTTTATAAGCATTGGTACGAATGATCTCGTCCAGTACATGCTCGCAGTTGACAGGGGAAATGAACGTGTCGCGTATCTTTACAATGATTTGCATCCAGCTGTTTTACGCATGATTAAAAATATCATTTCCGCCGCGCACCAGAAGGGAACCTGGGTTGGAATGTGTGGTGAAATGGCAGGTAATCCACTGGCGACGCTTATTCTGATTGGATTAAGCATCGACGAACTAAGTGTTTCACCGATGTTATTACCTGAAATTAAAAAAATTATACGTGCGACAGATTTTAAAGAGGCGGCAAAAATTGCCGAAAAAGCACTTACATTCTCTACAGTCGCTGAAGTTGAAAAATTTATTCAACGCTATATGCAGCGAAAATTTAAAGATCTGATTTTCTAAACTGAATCCTAATAACAATCTATTATTTCATTTGCTTAATACTCTGTGAAAGGACTATTTCATGGCAGCCCAATTATATTCTTCAGAATCAGTAACTGAGGGGCATCCCGATAAAATAGCGGATCAGATATCTGATGCCGTTCTCGACGCAGTACTGCTGGACGATCCGTTTGGACGTGTTGCGTGCGAAACATTTGTCACTACCGGACTTACACTGGTTGGTGGTGAAATTACCACGGAAACATACGTTGATATTCCGACTCTTGTTCGCCAGACGATAAAGGACATCGGTTATACGGATGCCCATTACGGTTTTGACTACGAAACCTGTGCTGTACTCACAAGCATCGATCAGCAATCCGTTGATATTGCGATGGGTGTTGACAAGGCAGGAGCAGGAGATCAGGGGATGATGTTCGGTTACGCAAGCAATGAAACAGATGAACTCATGCCGTTGCCCATCATACTGGCACACAAACTCACACGCCGATTGGCAGAAGTTCGTAAAAATGGGTCAATTCCCTATCTTCGGCCTGATGGAAAATCACAAGTAAGTGTTCGCTACGAAGATGACAAACCGGTTTGTGTCGAAACTGTTGTCATTTCAACCCAGCACGATCCTGATGTTGATAACAAAGATATTCATCATGATATCATCGAAAATGTAATCAAGCCAGTTATTCCGGAGAATTATTTAACCGGCGATATAAATTACCATATAAATCCGACCGGACGGTTTGTCATTGGTGGTCCGCAAGGTGATGCAGGTTTAACAGGTCGCAAAATAATTGTTGATACGTATGGTGGTCTCGGTCGCCACGGTGGTGGTGCATTTTCCGGTAAAGATGCGACAAAGGTTGACCGCTCTGCCGCATATGCGGCGCGTTACGTCGCGAAAAATATTGTTGCTGCCCAATTAGCCGAACGCTGCGAAATTCAACTGGCGTACGCGATTGGCGTTGCAGAGCCCGTTTCGATTGCTGTAAATACTTTTGGTACTGGCAAAAAACCGGAAGAAGAAATCATACGTGCGATAACCAAAAATTTTGATTTAACACCTGCCGGAATTATAGAAACACTGAAATTACGCAATCCCATCTTCAAACGCACGGCAAGTTATGGGCATTTTGGAAGAAATGAAGAAGGGTTCACCTGGGAAGAAACCAACAGAATGAATGATTTGCAGTAATTTATTAACTCGAATTTTATAGACTGTTTTGATTTAATAGAGGAAATATTATGGAAACTATCACACCAGAAGTTACACCTGTGAATGGCAACGGTGCTGCTGCAACCGGGAAAAAAGATTTTCGTGTTTGTAAAGCAGCGATGGAAGATCCCAAGGTCTTTTCCGACTTGGCACGCTGGGGACGTATGGAAATTGATATTGCTGAGGGCGAAATGCCCGGACTCATGGCGCTCCGCAAAGAATATGGTGCCTCAAAACCCCTTCAAGGTGCACGAATTTCCGGATGCCTGCACATGACGATTCAAACGGCTGTTCTTATTGAAACTCTTGTGCAGCTGGGAGCAGAAGTTCGCTGGTCTTCCTGCAATATTTTTTCAACTCAGGATCATGCTGCTGTTGCAATTGCTGCCGCGGGTATTCCGGTCTTCGCCTGGAAAGGGGAAACCGAAGAAGAATATGACTGGTGTGTCGAACAAACGATCACCGGCTGGGGTGAAGAAGGCTTTACACTCATTCTGGATGATGGTGGTGATTTGACGAACATGATGCACGAAGATCGTTTTGCTGAACATATGATAAACATTATCGGTATTTCAGAGGAAACAACAACAGGTGTGCAT
>QQUM01000519.1 GCA_008501545.1 Calditrichota bacterium | reverse complement strand
CAATAATGAAATCCATCGCGCGGATGTCACCTCAGAATTGGCGCACTCTGTCAAGCTGCTTGAGCAGACAAAAACGATTGATTTTATCGATGGTTACACATTGGCGGAAATAAAATGTCCGCGTGCGTTCGCCGGCAAAAATTTGCGCATTCTTCCATTCCGGCAGGAGTATCAGACACAAGTGATCCTGATCAAACGGACAAACGACAAAAGCGAGGAAGAGGCCATTGTTCCGAAACCAACCGACCAACTGCAGGCGGATGACCAACTGGTGCTTGTTGGGCCGGAAAAGAAGATCGATATGTTGAAGAATTTATAGCTATGCATATGAACAGTTTCGGATATTACGCTTGTTTGAATCTCACCTGTTTATAATCCGAAGTCACGACCAATTAATCAAACCCTGAGGATGAAATGAAATTATCAAAAGCACACCTGTTTTTGTCGATCTTGTTCCTGGTTTTTGTATCGCAAACTTATGCCGGTGAAAAATCACGTCCAGTGGCGACCTATTCAATTGTTGCGCATGATTCAGTGACCGGGCAATTAGGCGTTGCCGTGCAATCGAACTGGTTTTCTGTTGGCAGTATTGTGAGTTGGGCGGAAGCCGGTGTTGGCGCTGTTGCGACCCAGTCTTTTGTTGATCCTTCTTATGGCCCGCTCGGTTTGGATTTAATGCGTGCCGGTAAATCTGCTGAGCAGACATTAAGTGCGTTACTCAAGGCGGATGAGCACATCGATGTGCGGCAGGTTGCGATGGTTGATGCCGCAGGGAAAGTCAGTGCGCACACAGGCAGCAATTGCATCGTGTATGCGAATCATGTTACAGGGCCGGGATTTTCCTGTCAGGCGAATATGATGGAAAAATCGACGGTACCTGCCGCGATGGCCGGAGCCTACAGCGAAGCAAAAGGTGATTTGGCAGAGCGTTTGATGATTGCCCTTGAAGCTGCACAAGCCGAAGGTGGCGACATTCGTGGCAAGCAATCAGTCGCCCTGCTGGTTGTCGATGGCGAACCGAGTGGCACGCCCTGGAATAGCCGGATCCATGATTTACGCATCGAAGATCATAAAACACCGTTGGTCGAGATGCGCCGATTATTACATGTTAGCCGTGTCTACCAGCATGCAAATCACGGCGACGAATTGATGACAGAAAATAAAATTCCCGAAGCGATGCAGGCATACACCAAAGCAATGGAGCTGGCGCCCGATAATTTGGAAATGGTTTTCTGGCCAGCTGTAACCTTGGCTTCGATCGATAAAATTGACCAGGCGATGCCACTTTTTAAAAAGGTGTTTGCTAAGGAAGATCGATGGAAGGAATTGCTGAAACGTCTGCCCGCTGCCGGTTTAATATCACAGCAAGCAGTGGATGAAGTGTTGAAGAAAGTGAATTGATTTTTTCAGATTTGCATAGTTTCCCGTCATGCCGGTTTGCGTATTGTGCAATACCGGCATGTTCTTAAGGAGACAAAATCCTCTGCTAACCCTCCTGGATGGCTTTTTCCGATTTCTGCAAATACATCGTCGCCAATCGACGGAAGTAGTTGCGCATATCATCAAAAACGGTGTACGCCCACGGTACAGCTATCAACGAAACCACTGTTGAGAGTAGCAAGCCTCCAATAATTGTGCGGCCCATTGGAGCATAGGGAATGCCGATCATCGCGGTGTTGCCAACAGCCATCGGAATGAGCCCGCCAATTGTGGTGAAGGCTGTCATCAAGATTGGCCGGTATCGCAAACGCCCTGCTTCGATGATGGCATCAAAACGATTGTAGCCTTCGTTTCGCAAGCGGTTGATGAGATCGATAAGCACGATGGCGTTGTTCACCACAATTCCCACTAAAATCACGAAGCCGATCTGGCTCATGAAATCGATTGGTGTTTGGGTGATATACATCATCCAGAAGGCGCCAACCAGAGCGAATGGCATGGAAAAGATGACGGAAAGCGGGAGGACAAAGGATTCAAACAGAATGCCCATGATGATAAAAACAAAGGTCACCGCGAGAAACATGGCGAACATGACTGATTCATTACTTTCATTCATACGATCAAAGTTACGGCCTTTGCTCCACTTGTAGCCATAGGGCATTTCAAAGCCGGCCATGGCAAGATCGACTTTGCGGAAGATATTTTTCATATCATCTTCTGTTGTGTTGGCTTTTACCTGCAAGTATGTTTTGCCGTTTTCACGGTGAATTTCACCCAGGCCTTTGGTGATTTGGAAAGAAGCCACAGCATCAAGCGGGATTTCCTTGCCGGACGCAGTGAAGAAAGTCAGGTTTTTCAATTGCGACAGATTTTTTCGGTCTTCTTCCCGTACCTGAATTTGCACATCGATTTCCTTGTCCGGTGTGTGGTACTTGGGTAATGGCAACCCCCGGAGTGCATATTGGATTGTGCCGGAGATGACATCTGGCCCAATACCGTATTTCTTCAATTGATCCCGTTTGAGATAGAGATGAATCTCGTCGTTACCCCGCTCCTGATCTGTTTCTACACTCACGATTTCATCAATCGAACCGAGACGTCGTTCGACTTCTTTAGAGAGCTCGGTGAGGGTTGATGTATCATCGCCGTAAAGCATGATGGAGACAGATGCATCTTCTCCATCGGATCGTCGCCAGCTTGTGCGCATTTCTACACCGGGAAATTCCGGGAACCGTTTTTTCAAATCTTCCACAACCGCATCCCGTTCCATAACGCCATCGGGCAGGACGCCGAATTGCTTCAGGATGTTGTCGTAAACGACTTCATACCAGTCCTTTTTCGGTGGTGGCACGAGGAAAATTCGCATTTGCCCCCAGTTTGCGCGGTAACGAGAATTGATTGTGCGTATCCCGTACAGCTCTTGTTTCACCCGAACGGAATCTTCGAGTGCATCGAAAACACGTTCTGCATCTTTGAGACTGTAATTGCTTGGCATATCGAAGAAAATACGAATATCATTGATATTGCCCTGAGAATCATTGTTATACTTGGCGTTTTGGCTGGCAAACTGCATGGAAAAAATCGTCAACAGCAACAAGATGAAGGATTCGACACGATGCCGCATCGTCCAACCCAGGGCTTTTCGGTATATTTTATTTGTCCATACCAGTATTTTTGCTTCTTTTACCTCGCGTGCGCTGGTTATTTTTGTGGCACCCAACGGGATAAAAATCATCGCAACGACGAGAGATGAAAGCAGCGCGATGACGACGGGCATGCCGATGCGCAACATGAAGAAGGTAAAGTCCTCATCACCGTTCATGAGAATGAGCGGAAGGAAAACCACAACGGTTGTCAGGGTCGCCATGGTTATGGCAAGCCCAACCTCGCTTGTACCAGCGATTGCAGCATCGCGATTGCTCATACCCTCGGCGCGCCGTCGATAAATGTTTTCCACTACAACAATGGAGTTGTCGACAACCATCCCGATGGATATCATCAAGCCCATCATTGTAATAAGATTCAGGGACCAGCCGATGAAATACATAAAAATGAGTGTGACGAGGAGAGAAAGTGGAATGGCTACATTGACAATGATGGTCATGCGAACCCGGCGCAAAAAGAAGAAGAGAACGAGAAATGCAAAAATACCACCCCAGAGAGCTGTCCGTTGAAGGTTTTCTACCGATTCGTTAATCCAGTCACCCTGATTAAACAAAATTTGTATTTTAAAATCCGAGAGGAGTGGGTTGTTGGCAAATTCCTCATTGAATTTCTGTTCAACCCTTTGGCACAATTCCACCGTATTGGCTGTGCTCTCTTTAAAAACACCGATGCCAATTGCACTCTGTCCATCAATTCGGTTGCGCCATGTACGCTCGGGAACATCGTACTTGACTTCTGCCACGTCCTTGAGCAAAATGTTCGTCCCTTTCACAGGAAGATTGCGGATTTCCTCAAGATTGACAAATTTACCCATACTGCGAACAAATATATCACGACCGCCTTCCACGACGCGTCCCGACGATATGGCAAAATTATCACTTCGCAATGTCTGGATGACCTGATACAGGTTTATTTTATAGGCTTTTACTTTATTTTGGTTAACGTGGATGAGAACGGATTTTTCCTCAGCACCCCAGATTTCAACC
This sequence comes from Calditrichota bacterium, assembly GCA_008501545.1. Classification (GTDB taxonomy): domain Bacteria; phylum Zhuqueibacterota; class Zhuqueibacteria; order Zhuqueibacterales; family Geothermadaptataceae; genus Bioreactorimicrobium. The sequence goes on along the minus strand of QQUM01000519.1, from coordinate 3,315 downwards.
TTCGCAACACCGTCAATTCGTTCCAACGGTTTCTGAATTTGCATTTCTGCCAGTGTGTAGACATCCTCAACGTGTTGCTGTTGTGCGAAAGATACCCACATAATCGGCTCGTCGTCGTTTGACCATTTACGTATGTAAAGGCGCTCGACATCATCGGGAAGTTCTGCTTTCACCCGGTCGACCCGGTCGCGAAGCTGGGCATACGCCACGTCCATATCTGTGCCTTTGGCAAACTCGATGAACGTCCAGCAACCATTTGTGAAACTGTTCGTTTGCACCCGCCGCATCCCGCTGATCGTACGAATTTGTTCTTCAAGAGGTTTTGCGATCTGTTCTTCAACTTCCTGTGGATTTGCATTTGGATAGGGTGTCCACACACCAAGAAATTTGGGTGTAAATCCGGCGGGAAAAAGCTCGACGGGGATTTGTGTAAATGCGATAAATCCCACAACGAGCATAGCGGTCAGACCCATAAGCACCGTGATCGGACGATTGACCGAAAAACGGGGTAGAAAACTGTTTGATTCGCGACCCATAATATTATCCTTGTCTTCGATATATTCTTATTCTTTTCTGTCGACAACGCTGTAAACTGTCGGAATAACGACCAATGTTAAGACGGTCGAAACGAGGAGTCCAAAAATTACAGTAATGGCCATCGGGGTACGAATTTCTGCACCGTCACCGAGGCCAATAGCCATCGGAAGCAGACCAAGTACGGTTGTAAGTGTCGTCATTAAAATCGGGCGCAAGCGTGCTTTCCCGGCTTCAATAATCGCCTTTACTTTATCCATGCCCCGTTCGCGCAACTGGTTGATATAATCGACGAGCACAATGGCGTTGTTTACCACAATTCCAGCAAGCATGATACCGCCAAGAAAGACAACGATGCTTACGGGAATGTTCAATGCGAATAATCCCAGCACAACACCAACCAGGGCGAGTGGAATGGTGAAGATGATAACCAGCGGGTGTACAAGTGATTCAAATTGCGATGCCATGACGATGTATACCAGAAAAATGGCCAATCCCAAAGCCAGTTGCAGGCTGCCCAGAGATGTTGCCATCTCCTTGTTCTGTCCGGCAAGTTCGAAGGAAAAATCCGGCGGCATTTGTGTATTTTGCAGAATGCTGTAAATATCCTGGCTTACACTCTGTAAATCGCGGCCACTAACATTGGCGCTGATAATCGCCGTACGCTGTTGATCGACGCGACGAATCTCCGATGGGCCCTCATTCACACGGATGGATGCAACGGCTTCGAGTGGTATTGGGCGAGGATCACCGGGATTGACAATGATGCGGCGCAAGTTGGCGATGCTCTCCCGATCACCTTCGCGCAATTGCACCAGCACGTCGATACGTCGGTCGCGCTCTTTAAATTCTGTTGCAACATCGCCGCGTATTTTGTTTCGAACGATCGATGCGACATTGCGGATGTTCAGGTCATACTTGGATAATAAGGCCCGGTTGTAAATTATTTGCACTTCCGGGTTTCCACGCTGAATGTTTGAACGGATATCAAACAAACCGGGAACATCTTTTAACGTTTCTTCGAGCTCACGGGAAAGGCTTTGCAACCTTTGCAGGTTGTAGCCGTGAATTTGCACTTCCACCGGCGTTTTGAAACTGAAGAGCGCCGGACGTGAAACCTTCCAGGTGAGACCGGAAAAGCCCGCCATCTCCTGTCGCAAATCCGCAATTAATTCTTCCTCGGTATCAATAACCGAGCGCTCGCGTGTTACCGTCACAGTAAGTTTAGCCGTATGTTCCCCCTCTTCGCTGGAGGTGTTTGCCGTCTTGTCGGTACCGGCGACCGATGCGACTTTGGCAACACCGTCTTGCGCGTTAATGTAGTTTTGGATAGCGATCATTCGCTGGTCAGTTTTCTCAACGGGCGTCCCGACTGGTAGTGTCACTTCCAGGTTGAATTCGCCTTGATGCACCTCCGGGATGAGTTCGCTGCCGATGCGTGGACCAATAAGAAAAATACAGATAAAAAATACGACTGTAACACCACCCAGGACGGCAAGACGGTTATCCAGTGATTTCTTTAGCAGGCCCGGATAAACGCGTTCCAGGATGCCATATCCGGCATTAAACAGGCTGATGATGAGAACTGCCGGCACTGTAAAAATGAGTTTCGCCAGAATAATGACCGCTTTGATCACAACTGCAAAAGATGTGAAAACGATGTGCAGGAATTTGCCAATCGATTCCAATAGAAAAAATATGAAAAATTTGATTAGGGCGAAAATTGGTAATGCCATCATGAAAACCTGCCAGATTTTCTGCCATACTGATCCCTGTTTATATTTTTTGCGCCGTTCAGCAAAGCTTTCAAAGAAAACATGCACACTCTCAAAAACCAGCAGGGATGCCCAGATTTGTTCCACGAATCGAAACTTCCAAAACACCGGATTCTTTGTGAATGAACTGATGTAAGTGCTTATTGAAAAACCGCTCTTTCGAAATACGAAAAACAGGGAAATGATCGGCGCCACAAGGACGAGAACAAGGAGAATGATGGCTTTCACAAAAACAAACAAAAGCGACGCAATAAGTTCAATAATTTTTAAAAGTAAATAAACCGGCGTCATTGCCAGGTTTTTGAGACCGGCCAGTATTTTTTCCTGTCTTGAAGACTTCTCTCCGCGAGAGAGCACATCATTATATCGCTCTTCTGATTTAAAGTACAAAATGTTGCGTTTTAAGACCTGGCTCAATTGTGATTTTGAGGCAAATACATTAATATCGCGGGAGGAAAGCATCGGAATAAGAAAGAGCGCGACAGCCAGCGAAGCCAATAGTGAGAACACAACAGTCAGCGCCATATCACCAAAAATTTGTCCTGCGACTCCCTCAACAAAAACGATCGGGAAAAACACAGCGATCGTTGTCAGAGTGGACGCGAATACGGCACCACCTACTTCGCTTACACCACGGATCGTTGCTGCTATCAACTTATCGCCTTCATCACGGCAGCGGGCGATGCTTTCAAGAACAACGATCGAGTTGTCCACCAGCATCCCAATGCCAAGCGCCAGTCCTCCAAGCGACATGATATTCAGTGAGACGCCGAAAATTTTCATCGGTGCGAAAGTCGCAATAATTGAGATGGGGATGGCGATTCCGATGATTACGGTTGCATTGAAATTTCGCAGGAAGATGAACAGCACCATTATGGCGAGCACACCACCGATAATCGCGGTGTTTTTTACTTCGTCAACGGAGTTCTGAATGAAAATTGATTGATCAGACAGGGTTTCGATTTGTGTGTTATCAGGCAAATTGTATGCGATGAAGTTCGTCATG
>QQUM01000561.1 GCA_008501545.1 Calditrichota bacterium | reverse complement strand
CATGGCCGGCTGGCGCGTGGGTTTTTGCGTGGGAAATAAAAAAATCGTCAGTGCACTGCAGCGCATGAAAAGCTACCTTGATTACGGCATGTTTACGCCCATTCAGGTTGCAGCAACCGTTGCTTTAAATGGCCCGCAGGAGTGCGTTGATGAAATACGCCAAACGTACGTCAGTCGCCGTGACACATTATGCAAGGGCATGAACCGCATCGGCTGGAAAATAGAACCGCCGAAATCCACCATGTTTCTCTGGGCGGAAATTCCGGAGCAATTTCGCCATATGGGCTCACTGGAATTTTCAAAATTCCTGCTAAGAGAGGCAAAAGTTGCTGTTAGTCCCGGCATCGGCTTCGGCGAATATGGCGACGATTATGTGCGCCTGAGTTTGATTGAAAACGAACACCGTATGCGGCAGGCGGTACGAGGATTTAAAAAGGCGTTTGGTCGTGATTAAAAAAATAAAGCGCCTGAAGCAAGGCTCCAGACGCTTTATCTCTGTGTGATTTGGAGGGATTGAGAGTGAGATTTTAATCAACCCGCATTGCACGTACGCCAAAATCTACATTATCATGCACCCATGCGAAAAATTTATCCTGCTGCGCAAAGCTGGTGTCCGGTAAAAATATCTTCGGATCCTTCCATGTTGTCATCACTTCATCATCCTGCGTCCAGATTTTCACCCGCCGCCGCTTCACCGTTGTCTGCCAGTTTTGTCCCACAACGGCGTTGGTGTAAAGGACACGCACCGTCACATTTCGGGACAGGTTTTCCAGCGGCTTCAGATCGAGGCTGCGGAAATCGGTTTTGCCATCCTTTTTCACATCCGGAATGCCATCGCTGATCATGACGATGGATATGGGCCGTAAAATCAAATTGCGTTTTTTTACGGTCAATGCAACCTGCTGAAAAAATGCGTTGTAGTCCGTAAATGGATTCAATTTGTCTTTTGGAAAAATCTCGACTAATTTTTCTTTAATTTCTTCAATCGATTTATTTTCGAATGTTTGAATGGGAAAAAAAGTTTTCGGTTCATCAGCCTTTGCGCCACCGATGGAACCCACAAACAGCACGCGCGGTACTTCCAATCCCCCATTGCCATTCAGGTGTGCATAGATGTAATTTGCCAGAAAATTGATCGAGTCATCAAAATTGCCACCACGCACAAATGAACCGCTGATATCTACGCCAATAAACATTGACAAACGGGGTTTCTTGTTCTCGGCAGCGCATCCCGAAAGGAGTGCTAGGCTCAAGAGAACTGCTATTGTATTTGAAAATCGTTTCATTTTATCTCTCGCTAAAAAAGTTTGGTTTTCGTCATTCCGCTGGCATGCCGTTAGCCGGAATCCACATTTCGTCCAATGATGGTTCAGGGGATCCCCCCTGAACCACCTTCTGACTTCAATTCTTCAATTATTTCACGACTTTCGGATTTACCACGCCAAAACCAGCAGTTCGTTTCGTATCTGCTACACGCGAATTTTCACGCGATTGCGGCACATGTTCATGTCCAAGGCTTTTTAGCAGAACAGTTGAATCCGTGATATCTCGTATGGATTTAAACGGTACGGTGAATAAATGGCGACCGATGAGCAGCAAAGTACAAAAGTTGATGCCGACGGCAATAACCTGCAGCGGTGGCAAAATGAACGATGCCAACAGTTCTTCACCTTTTTGCTGAAACCAGGCCATATCATTTTTAATGTGATCCAGTAGATTGGAGGTCGAACGCACTGGTTTCACCCTGGCTACGTTGTCGTTTTTGGTTAATTGGAGACCTTTTCCTTTGATAATTGCCAAAATGGTTGGCGTACCATGAGATGCAAAAAGAAACCATGACAAACTGCGAATACCAAACCAGGCAAAACCTGCAATGGCCAGTGTGCCACCAATTCCCAATTCAAAATTTTGCGAATGCTGTGCCATCCATGGAATCAGGGAATCGACAAATTCACGATATAGAAATACGACTTCAACCATCATTACGATCACTTCGATAACACCAATACCAATAATGGCGCCGTAATCTTTACTGCGCAAAGCATCCATGAAGCCAGCCAGAACAGCATAACTTCCAAGAACGATAAAAAACAGGAAGATAAACAATGGGATGCGCAAAAATGTTTCGGAGATAGTCTCACCTGTTATGTTTGCGAATGTATCCATAACCAGCGGTGCGGTGACATAAGTAAAAATGGTCGTTTCAAGCAGACACCAGATCATTGTGAGAAAAATAGCGAGCCAGGGAACCGTTGTTGTCATCAGGCCACTGCCGATATTTCCCATAACGCGAAACGGCATGAAAAGCAATTCCTGGATCACTGTCCATACGCCGACAATGAGAATCTTCACAAGCTCGACAAGCGCCATGAAAACGTGGAAAATGAATACGAAAAATCCACCCCAGAAGGAAACAATCGCCTTGCCCAGGTCCCACCAGGTAATAAACAGCGCCGTTACATATTCCTTGCGGTTTTGCCGGATAATCACCGTTAAAAGGCTGGCAATACTGACCCAGCAGCCTAAAATAAAAACCAGTACTGGCAGCAAAAGGAATGTCCGTTTTGCCAGAAGCAGCCAGTCCGGATCGGTTGCTCCCCAGGCGAATGCCAGAAAAGGCCCTTGCAGAAAAACCGGAAAAGTCAGCACTTTTACGAGCATGCCGAGTACATCAATGTTTTGAGTTTGCATTTCACTCTCTCCTTCAAATAACAGAAATCACTCCACCGCGCATCGCCATTTCCACTACAGGAATTCCAGCCCGGATTAATCATGCGGTTCATGCATGTAAAATATGCGCGATCAGGAAAACAGCGCTGTTATAGTCAATTCGTATACCAAAATTTTCATTTTGGGAGAGGATGGTTTATTTAGGCAGGAAAATAAAAAAATGTGGAGGAGAACAATGCGGAGAATAATGTAAAATTTACATGATGTGCGAGTTTTTTACATGGCCTTACTTCGTAACTTCTATTGATATTTTAACAGATTTTATATTTTGGGGTGGACTTGCTCCATCTGAGCCTGTTTTAAGTTCAAGTTCAACATAATCTGTACCAACGAATCCCGCTTTGGGTTTGTACCGATAAACGGCTTCATATTTTGTACCGGCATTCCGAACAATGTCGCTTATCTCAAAATTTTTTGCTTGCGTTTTGATAGATGCACCATCTTCATCACCTGAAATACCGGTATGATATTCATAAGTCTCTGAAGTTTTAATCGTAGCATGAACATCATAAATTTCAGGTTCTGTAGAACTTTCACATGCGATAAAAAGACAAACAAAGAGCGCTTGAAGAAGATATATTTTTACTCTCATGGTTTTACTCCCTTTCACCCGGAACGCGTATGCTGGCACAGCTAAATTTGTGAGTACGTTTTACTGAAGCGTCATGCCGATTTGCGTTTTTTGCAATACCGGCATCCCCCAGAAAAACAACATGTGTTTTAGTCTTGTGAAATATCAAGTGTTATGCCTGCACCAGAGGATTCCGGTATTCTGCTGAGAAGCGCAGAAACCGGAATGACCTGTTTATGATGCACATTCTTAGGTATGAAAAAGTACGAGTAAAATAGTATTGGAATGGACAAATAGCATTTCTACTGCGATTTCCCATTTTCCACCAATACCGGGCGATTCTTCTGCCGTGGCGATGTATAATACAACTCACCACTGTACTCACTTGTCATAATGCGACCTGCATCAAGCATTTCCGCGACATGGTGCTCAACGATTTCCGATGTAAGACTCAGGCTGGCCACGAGCTCGTCACAGGTCACCGGACGGCGAATGATCAAATCATAAATCCTGTCTTCATGACTCAGATCAGGGGCCATGGCATCATCCCTCTTAAAATGCGCAATCACCTCCGTTTTGCAATGAAACCGCGTGCGAATTGCTTCCAGCTCGACTTCCGTCAGCGGCTCGACATTGCTTTCCGCCGGCGGACGCACAATTGTATTTAGCTGCACGAGTTCTGCGTCAATTTTTTCTGCCACTTCCGCAAGCAGTTTCACTTCTTGCGGGGAGTCGTTGATGTCCTTTACAAAAAGGATTTCCAGCCAGATCGGGCCCTTGTATTCATGCCGGAATGTTATAATTCCTTCAACGATGCGTTCGATATCGAGGTGGCCGTGGGGTCGATCGACCTTTCGAAAGGCTTCTCGTGAGACGGCATCCAGGGGAGGGATGACCAAATCAGCGTCATAGAGCATTTCACGAACTTCCGGCATGTAGAACAACGTGCCGTTGGTGAGTACGGACACTGGAATATCTGTCATAGCCTTAATGCCGCGAATCATATCACCCATCGCCGTATTCAGCGTCGGTTCGCCGGAACCGGAAAATGTGATATAATCGATGCGTTCTCCCGAATCGATAACCTGCTTGATCTCAGCAAGGATAACGTCAGCAGGAATGTATTCTTTCAGAGTCATCGTCATGTCGGTCGACCGCCCCAACTCGCAATACACACAATTTAAATTGCATGTCTTCATGGGAATGATATCGACGCCCAGCGAATAACCCAACCGGCGCGACGGCACCGGACCAAAAGTGTATTTTAATTTGCTCATTTTGCACCTGTTATTTTAACTCATTTGAAACTGAAAAGTTTGTTTCGTAGCATAAATGGTTTGTCAAGTTTAAAAATATGAATGTTGGATGATAAGGCTGTAGGCTATAGGTGTTTAGTCTGTGGAAAATAGATGACAACCGCTTACAGTCTACAGTCTACAGCCCCAAAAGCTACCCTGCACACGTATCAAAACTGCCACTCCACTCGCCATACTATGGAAGAATCAATTCTAAAGCAAGCGAAACCTGTGCGCCAATAGCGAATGAAGGGCTTTCGAAAACCGCCAGAAGCTCACTCAATCACAAAGTCAAAGTACGTATCGGGAAAAGGTTCATCCTGCAAAGTAAAATGCCACCATTCCTTGCTGTAATTTTTAAATCCGTGCTTTTCCATGAGCGTCTTCAACAGCAAACGATTCGCCCGTTGATTTTCCGTCAAATTTCTGTCCGCTGTCCAGGAAAGCGTGTCAAAGCAATCGTAGCCTGTTCCCATATCAAGGCTGTTATCACCAAAACGTTGTACCGCCGGTCGGGTGCATTCGCACAAGCTATCACCATTGGCATATTTTTCCTCCGGTTTCAAGGGCAAAGAAACAATCGTTAAATCCACCGTACTGCCGCGGCTGTGGCTCGATTTTGAAGCGATATAGCCATCACGAAACAGATGCTTTTTTTCCACCGTTGGATAAAACTCCCGTTTCATACTGGTATCGGCCAGATTTTTTGCCCATTCCACAAAGTGGTCGACAGCCCGTTGCGGCCGGTACGCATCATAGATTTTCAAAGACAGGTTGAACGGCACCAACTCACCTTGCACCTTTCGCAATGCCACGGCAGCTTCACGAGTTAAAATACATTTCTCCACATGATAGCCATTTATCCGTTTCCCGACAAAATTATGCTCGCTTAAATAACGCAGATCAAGCACGATGGATGGTGTAACGTCCTTCACATTAACAAAGGCAGCCTGTAATTTATTTTCCTTTTCCTGTGCTAAACCTAAATTTGTCGACAAAAAGATGACCAGAACTGCACAAACAGACCAACTCCAAGTCACAAATCCAGTATTTTTCGGCGAAAAGATACTGTTTCTCATCATCACATTTCTCCAAATTTTAGCGTATTTTGCCTGTTTCGCTGCTTACATGATACTCCAAAGCGAATCGCAAAATGAAATATAAAACAAGTTTAATATTTTATGGATGCAATCGCCATCTTTATCCCAACAATACGGGTTTAATCCCATTTCAAGGTGCTTGCTGCATCAGAAACGAGTCTAATATAGTCAGAGAAGTATTCAATCAACAAGATTATAATACACTGAGATTTTATAAATTGACCAATACGAGAATATAAATTACAAAAAATGGAGAACTTTATGAAAACTTTTCATTTGCCAGTGTTGCTCATACTGCCTTTTCTACTTGGTTGCAGCAAGCTGGAGCTCAAAAGTGATTTCCGGCAAAACGACATCGTCATAGATGGCGATCAGGCGGATTGGGATGGCCAAACCATATTTCTTGAAAAAGAGCAAATTTCACTCGGACTTTTAAACGATGAGAACGATTTATACCTGAGTATCGCCACGAACAACCGGCAGCTCGTTCGTAAAATTTTAGCCAACGGCTTTACGCTATGGCTCGACGGTTCCGGCGGCAAAAAGAAAAACTATGGTTTACGTTTTCCCCTGGGATTCATGAGTACACATCCGGAATTCGAGCAGCGGCCGGGAATGCAATCCGGCGGACAATCCTATCCACAACCGGGGATGCGTCCGGATGGCAAGCAACCTGCGCTTCCGAAAGCAGGGAGCGAGCTGCAAATCATTGGCAAAGACAACGAAATCATGCAGGTTGTCAAGTTGGGAACAACGACCGGGTTTCAGGCAAAACTGAATTCACAGGAAGGTTTGTTGGTTTATGAATTAAAAATTCCACTGAACCGAGAAGACATGGATGGCATCGGTATCAATGCAAAAGCGGGGGATAAAATCGGAATTGGCTTCGAAACGCAGAAAGTTGACCGTGAACAAATGATGGGACGCAGATCCGGCGGCATGAGTGGGCGCCCAATGGGAGGTGGCCGACCGATGGGTGGTGGTGGCGGCGGCCGCATGGGCGGTGGCCGTGGGGGAATGCCAGGTCGTCCAGATGGATCAATGAATGAGCAACTGAAAGTCTGGGCAGAAGTAGAACTCGCAAAAGCACAATCAACACAATCCAAATAATTTCAGCAAAGGCGAAGTCACAATCTCAATTTCGGAGTCACACCGGATTTCGCCTTGCTTCCCACCTCCACAAATTATATCTTCAACCGCTGTCCCGAACGCTGACAGGGTTTGAAATCCTGTCAGCGTTTTCAAATATTCAACAACCGCCTAATCTCATGCAACTGAAAATACAGCCAAATAAATATAGCATATGCCGGCTTGCCCCGAATGCAGCTGTACCAGTGTGGGCAATCCGCGGTACATTTCATTCGATAACACGCACTGAAGATGAATTGTCAATCGTCTGCGAGCAGAAAGACATCCCACCGGATGTGCAGGCAGAACGGGATTGGCGTCTGTTCACGATTGCACAAAAACTCGATTTTTCGTTGATTGGTATTCTTGCATCGATTGCCGATCCTCTGGTAGCGGCCGGCATCAGCATTTTTGTCGTTTCGACGTTTGATACAGATCATTTTCTCGTTAAATTGAGTGATTTTGATTCCGCACGCAAAGTACTGCTGGAATCGCAATTTACATTTGTTGAGTGAAAAATTTCCGTTTTCTCACGAATGAATAAACTGCCGCAAACGGGGGCTGAGTCAAAATATGAATTCAGTAAATAAATATGCGATTCAATGTATGTGCA
>QQUM01000461.1 GCA_008501545.1 Calditrichota bacterium | reverse complement strand
ATTCGTTTACCGGAGAGGGCGATCATACATTTAAATTCAACCTCAATCCAACACAGGATTTTTTCGAATGTGGGACGGTGCAATCAAACCTGAAATGGCGACAAATGCCCGGAGAGCTTTCCTTGGATTACGGAGAAAAGAAGCAGACGCAACGGTTGGAAGCTGAGATCCGTGCGACTGTGCCGTGCCGTTTTTACACAGCTTTGGTCGAAAAGACAGGACGATTATCTTGAGACGGGAATTTACGAGAGCGGAGTTGAAATGAGTAAAAAAATTCTCTGGGCGGCGAACAGTTATTGGAATTCTCCTTTCCAGGTTGGTGCCAACAATCTGGCGCGCGAATTTTTGCGCGATGGCTGGTCAATTCTTTTTTTATCTGATCCAATTTCGCCATTTCATTTGCTCCGTTCGGGGGAAAAAAGTGATGTTTATGATCGATTTGAAACCTGGAAAAAGGGTGGCGAAAGTGATCATGGCGGGCAACTGATTTACTATTCACCAATAGCGCTTTTTCCACCATACGACAAACCGTTACTGCGCAACAGCGCCATTCTGGAAAACTGGTTCCGTTGGACCGTACCGAATATCGAAACCAAAGTGCACGATCTGGGCTTTTCGAAAGTTGACATCCTGATCGTGGATTCTGTTTCGCAGCATTTCTGGATTGACAGGATTGAAAGTGAAAGGACGATTTTTCGTGTAACGGACAATTTTGCAGCATTTGATAAAACATCCTCAGTGGCGGTGCAGAAAGAACGGGAGGTGCTCGCCCGCGTAGATCATGTTATTTATACATCCCGCAACCTGGAGCTGCATGTAAGAGAAAATGGCGCAAAGCAGGCCACGTATATTCCAAACGGTGTGAATCTGGAAAAACTACAGCAGCGCGAAATGAAATGCCCTGATGAATATACACATATTCCTGAACCGAGAGTGCTTTATGTGGGCGCCATCGAAAAGTGGTTTGATCTTGCTTTAATGAAGCACATCGCCATGCAGCTTCCGGATGTCTCGTTTGTCATTATTGGCCCTGAGCGAATCAGTTTAAAATCCATCGAATCCCTGCCCAATATCTACATTTTGGGCAAACGCGACAGCAGTGAAATCGGGCGCTATATGCATCACGCCAAAGTCGGCATTATTCCTTTCGATGCCTCAAATGAAGTCGTCGATTCGATCCACCCACTTAAACTATACGAATATCTGGCATGCGGACTTTCCGTCGTTACGGTCGACTGGCCGGAGTTGGCGGAAATCGATGTGCCTTTTTACCGGACGAAAACCCGGGATGAATTCTTGAATGCACTGAAAATTGCTCTGCAGGAACCGCCACCGCGGATTAATCTCAAGCAATTCAGCTGGCATGCCCGCTATAAAAAAATAATAAATATTCTGAATGGAGAAACAGCTCGTGAGCACGTTGCAACAACGCACATTCAATTTGTTTCGATATGAATATATCATTTTCATCTATTTTTGTGGAATGCTGTTCGGCACCGCGATAAATCCCTATCTGGTGACCAACCTGGGACTCCTTTTTTTTATGCTCGTCGGCATCACGTTGATCAGCCGTTACAAACTGGTTTTCCCCAGCAATTCACTTAATGCGTTGTTTAGCATTTTCATTCTTTACGATATCATACACCTGCTCATCGCGACACATTTTATCACGATATCGGAGGCATGGAAAGTTGTCATAACGCTTTTTTCCTATGTCGGCCTTTACATAATTATACAATCGTACACCTCCAATTTTCAAAATTTATCCAAACTTTATTTCATTTTTGCACTTCTGGTTTTCGGTGAGTCCTTGCTTGCTGTTCTGCAGCATTTTTCCGAAAATTTTTACATTACGAATCCTAATATGGGGGATGAGACCACGCGCATCGTTAAAGGCTATGATATCTTTTCCTATTTCAGTTCACGTTTCGCCCTGAATTATTATGAAGCGCGTGGAACTTTCGGACAAAAAAATCAATTGGGCGCCTTTCTCGTCCTGTTGGCCCCGGTTTTTATCTCCATTTCAGCAGTGAAATTGCATAAAAGAAGGAATACCCGCTCTCTCTTTTATGCTGTTGTCGCACTCATTTCCACCATTGCATTGTATTTCAGTTACTCCCGCTCTGCATGGATGGGCTTTGCTGTCTCCCTTTTAATGCTCGCTATTCATGGCATAAAAGGCCGGACAAAAATTGCATTGGTTTTTAGCATGGTGGTGGTTTTTGTGCTGATACTCATCAATAATGATGTGATCGACTTTGTCTACGACTATGTATTTGCCACGGATACGACCCTTTATCAGCGTTTTCCTTTTTGGCAATCGACCATTGAACACATAAATGCATCACTCTACTCTTTCCTGTTCGGTTATAGCTTTGTCAGTCCGTACATTATCGATTCATTTTACCAGCATAATGCCTGGACGCCAGCCGGTCATAATTCATATCTGACCCTTGTTGAAGCCAAGGGAATTTTCGAGCTAATTATCGTGCTGGCAATGTTGTTCACAGCACTGCATAAACTGATGCGTGTCTTCAAAGAGGCGTTGGATCCGGAGTTGCGGAGTGCAGCGCTTGGATTTGCAGCAGGTCTGTCCGGATTGATGGTTTCGCAGCTCTTTGATCACAAATTGTTTCTCTATACAATTGAAATTAACATTTTTCTGATCGTTATCATCTCATTAACGGTTTCATTCACACGGCATATGAAGAAGACATTATGAAGCGGGTAGCCATAGATGTCCGCATGCTGCATCATTCGGGAATCGGGCGCTATATTCAGGATGTTGTGCCGGGAGTCATGGAGCGGGCAAAGGATGTCGAATTTTATTTTCTGGGCTCAAAAACTGTGCTGCAGGATCTACCCTGGTGTCAGACAGCACATGCCAAAATCCTTGCCGTTGATAGCCCTATTTATTCGCTTGCCGAGCAACTTGTCCTAAAGAAAATTTTACCGCGGGACGTGGATCTGTTCTGGAGTCCTCATTACAATATTCCCGTATTTTATCGTGGCACATTGCTTGTCACTGTCCATGATGTGTTTCACCTGGCAATGCAAGATGTTTTGCCATTGCATCAAAAAATATATTCCCGTCTTATGTTCAGTGCTTTAAAGCGGAAAGCCGATGCAATAATCAGTGTTTCCCGGTTCAGTAAGGGCGAATTGATCCGATTTGCCGATGTCACTGCCAGCACAATTAACGTAGTGCACAATGGATTGAATTCGTTCTGGTTTTCGCAGGACAGTGGGAGCAGCCCCCGGGCACATCCCTATCTTTTATACGTTGGCAATGTGAAACCACACAAAAACATCAAACGTCTTCTGCAAGCCTATAAATACATCGCATCCGAATGTAACCATGACCTGGTTATCATTGGCAAAAAAAGTGGTTTCATTACCGGCGAATCCGGTCTCGAACAGGAATATTCCGGGCTGGAAGAACGTGTGCATTTCACCGGCTTTATCAGTGATGCACAGCTGAGAAATTATTATAAACACGCAGATTTATTTGTTTTTCCTTCCACTTATGAAGGGTTTGGTTTTCCTCCGCTCGAAGCGATGGCATCCGGCACAGCAGTGCTTGCAGCGAGAATCGGAGCGGTGGAGGAAGTGTGCGGCGATGCGGTCACTTATTGTGATCCATATGATGTAAATGATATCGCGACTAAAATGCGTTATTTGCTTGAAGAGAACGATCAACGGTATCGAATGGCTACAGCAGGGCAAATGAGAGCAGAAAAGTATACGCAAGCCAAATCGGTGGAAGAAACATATGCAGTTTTGGAAAAAGTGCTTTCGACGAGCGGTTAGCATAGAATTATACGAGCCCGATGTGATATTTATTGTTGATTCTCAGCCTGTCATCCTGCAAGGATCCTTTTAAAAACTACATAAAATTCGTCAGGCTGAGAATGAATTGAAAACGGTCATTTTGTACAAGCAACAGGGTAAATTATGTCACGATTGTGTTCCGATGTGCACGAAAATCTGGATAAAACACTCACACGGCTTTGTGGTGAAATGCGTGAACAGAACGAAGTGTCAAGTGATGGTAAACTGCTCGACATCGGCTGCTGGGATGGTCAGAAAACCCGGAAATATGCAGATGTACTCGGCGTCGATGATCGCTTTGGCATTGAGATTTTTGATGAACAGATAGCACAAGCACAGCAGAATGGTGTCGAAGTAGCTAAACTCGATCTCGAGCAGGATAACTTTCCATTCGAAAACGATACTTTTGATGTGATTATCTGCAATCAGGTTTTCGAACATCTGAAACAGATTTACCATCCCCTGGATGAGATACACCGGGTGCTCAAGCCAGGCGGACATTTCCTGTTTTCAGTGCCGAATTTGTCGAGTCTTCACAATCGCATCATGTTGCGTTTTGGCATGCAACCCAGTTCGATTCGCCTGTTTGGACCGCATGTCCGTGCTTTTGCTTATCATGCGTTCATTGACTTTGCCACCTACAACGAGAACTTCAAGCTGGTGAAGAGGTACGGTATTGGATTTTATCCCTTTTCATCACGGTTTGGCGGCGATTTTCTAAGTCGCCATTTTAAGTCGTTGAGTCATACACCGATTTTGCTGCTGCAGAAAAACGGAATAAGTGAAAAACGCGTTTTGTCATGGAACGACCGCATCCAGGAAAATGAGGAGCAGACGGTGTTTTAAACTGAATCATGGTGATTATGCACGAAGCAGGTTAAACAAGCTGTTTTTATTCTCGCATGCCTACACGATGAATAACGATAACTCTTTCTCACACATCCTCGAAATTTCAACTTTGAGAGAAAAATGAATGATTTAAAAATTGCTTTTGTACACGATTGGCTTACAGGAATGCGGGGTGGGGAGCAAGTTTTGTTGGAATTCTGCCGGCTTTTTCCAGCCGCAGATATTTATACACTCATCCATGTGCCGGGCAAAGTGCATGCGGAAATTGAGCAACATCAGATTAAAACCTCGTTCCTGCAGAAAATTCCGGGTATCCGTTCACACTACCGCAAGTTTCTGCCGCTCTTCCCCACGGCGATTGAAAATTTTGATCTCACAGAATATGATCTGGTGATCAGCACGAGCCATTGCGTTGCCAAAGGCGTGATTACCCGCCCCGATGCACTCCATGTCTCCTACATCCATTCTCCCATGCGCTACATTTGGGATTTGCATTTCACATACTTTCCGTCGGGGCAGGGAAATATACTGGCGAGAGCGGCCTATCGATTTTTTGCCAATTATTTACGCATGTGGGATGCTGCTTCGAGTAACCGGGTTGACTTTTTTATTGCCAATTCATCGTTTATTGCGAAACGGATCCGCAAGTTTTATCACCGTGAATCAGCCATAATCAATCCGCCTGTGAATGTGGACCACTTTGCAACCACAGAGGATATCTCCGATTATTATGTCGTTTTTTCTTCGCTGGTTCCTTACAAGCGCGTTGATCTCGCTATCGATGCCTTTATTGAGCTGGGCTTGCCGCTCAAAGTGATCGGCACCGGACCGGAGATGCCAAATTTACAAAAACAGGCCACAGACAATATCGAATTTCTTGGCTGGCAATCAGACGCGGAAGTTGCACACTTACTGGCGCATGCGAAGGCGCTTGTTTTTCCCGGGCTTGAGGATTTCGGTATCATTCCGGTAGAGGCAAACGCCTGTGGTACACCGGTTATCGCACTTGGCCGTGGCGGCGTCATGGATTCAATTTTACCCCTTGATGTCGACAATCAGACGGAACAGCCGACAGGACTATTTTTTATGTCACAGGAAGTGGCGAGTCTGGTGAAAGCTGTGCGAGATTTTGAGGAAAACGAAATATTTTTTCATGATCGACCTGCAATACGCAGGCATACCTTTCGTTTCCAAAATTCACTCTTTCAGCAACGTTTTTTGGATTTCCTGCTTTTTGCCAGTAAAGATGATTTCAGTGATATATATAACAATCTTAAAATGCTAAAGGTTAAGGTCGATGAATGCCGACATTCAGAGACAAATGATGTAGCAAATTCCCGAACTGTGGCTCAGAAAAATCATTCACAATGAATGTGACCATGATTTTTCGGAACAGGTATCTCAATTCACTTTCTGATGACGCAATTTGATGCTTCATATCGAATTCAGAAATCCAACTGCAAACCCGAACGGTTGACGATTGTGATGCGTAGCACAGCATGATTTTTTAGAATCGAAAGAACCGGGGTACGACAGGAAAGCACAATGTTTAAGCAATATTCTCGCGTTTTTCACTTTACACTCGTTGTGGGCGATATTTTTCTCACCTTCACAGCATTTGTGATCGCATTCTATCTGCGATTTTATTCCGGGCTCTTTCCTGTCACGGCTATTCCTGATTACACGAGCTATGTTGTTATGTGCATCGTGGCACCAGTCGTGACGGTTATTTCATTTTATATGCTGAATATCTATCAAACACGGCGTATTGAATCGGTCCTTGTCGATTTGATGCCCATTTTGACAACAGCGGTTTTTCTCGTATTCTCACTTTCTGCTATTACTTTTTACTATCGCGAAACGAGCTTCAGTCGCTTAACGTTTATTTTGTTTGGCATGACATTTTTTGTTTTGGTAGGGTTTGAGCGTGTTTTGATTCGCAGTGCACTGAAGTATCTTCGTACACAAGGATTTAATGTCAAAAGGTTACTGCTTGTCGGTGCGGGTGATATCGCAGATCGTTTGGTGAGTTCACTGACGAGAAACAAGAGCTTCGGGTACAAAATTATTGGTATTATTGATGATCATCAGAGCAACGGGTATTTTGTAAAAGATGATGATGTAAAAATAATTGGCCGAACGAAGGAATTAACCCATATCGTCCATGAGAAGCAGATAGACAAAGTCATCATTACAATGCCTGTGCGTGCCTATGACAAAATTTGCCGTATTGTTGAAAAATGCGAATATGAAGGCATCGAATCGGAAATTGTCCCCGACTATTTCAAGATTATTCAACCGAAGACAAATATTAAAAATCTTGAAGGATTGCCCATCGTAAGTGTCCGCTCATTGCCGACAGATAATGCGGGGTATACCATCGCTAAACGGGCTTTTGATTTTGCATTCTCGGGGACTGTTATTCTACTGGGTCTGCCTGTTTTTACACTCATCGCACTCGCTGTCAAATTAACCTCGCCAGGGCCGGTTTTCTTTCATCAGGAACGCATCGGCATCAACAGAAAGCGCTTCAAAATGTATAAATTCCGTACCATGCGTGTTGCGCCTGAAAGTGAGAGTGATGTCACCTGGACGACAACCAACGACAACCGGCGCACCTGGATCGGCACATTTTTACGCAAAACAAGCCTTGATGAGCTACCACAATTCTGGAATGTCCTTCGCGGGGATATGAGCATTGTCGGGCCGCGACCGGAACGGCCCTATTTTGCGCAACAGTTTAAAGACAAATTTCCCAA